>NZ_JBPGXM010000099.1:0-14834 GCF_056755495.1 Leifsonia sp. KNZ12-8B | reverse complement strand
CCCCCCCCCCCCCCACCCCCCCCCCCGCCCCCCCCCCCCGGCCCCCCCCCCCCCCCCCCCCCCCCGCGGCCCCCCCCCGGCGGGGGCTCTTCGTGTGAAGCGGTGTGCGCCTAGTTGCTGGTGGGGCGGCCGCGGCGGGCGCGGAGCTGGTTGAGGGCGTCCTCGAGCAGCTGCTCCGCCTCCTCCTCCGAGCGACGCTCCTTCACGTAGGCGAGGTGCGTCTTGTAGGGCTCGGTCTTGGCAACCGACGGCGGGTTCTCCTTGTCGCGGCCGGCCGGCAGACCCGTCGACGGCGAGTCGATGACCTCGGGGATCTCCTCCTCCGGGAGGTTCGCCGCGAAGTAGCGGACGGTCTCGTTGCCGAGCGCGTCCCAGTACGAGATGGCGATGCGGTCCGCGTGGAAACCGCGGTCCTGCTCGCCCATCGGGCCCGCACCGACGCGCGAACCTCGGATTGCACTTCCTCCGGATGCCATGCTTCTCCTTGCTGGTGCGCCGGTCAGGCGCTGAACTTGGTGATGAGCCCGAGGACGACGATGCAGACGATCCACACCAGTCCGAGCACGACCGTGATCCGGTTGAGGTTGCGCTCCGCCACCCCGGACGCGCCGAGGTTGGAGGTGACACCGCCGCCGAACATGTCGGACAGGCCGCCACCGCGACCCTTGTGCAACAGGATGAGGAGCGTCAGCAGGAGGCTGGTGATGCCCAGCAGCACCTGCAGGACGACCTGGAGAATCTGCACGAGTTACCTTTCGCAATGCGCCCCGACCGGCTCGGCCGGGCAAACCAACGTCCAGTATAACCGGCCCGGGCCGTTGCGGACGGACCGATCGGTCGACCGCCGTGTCCCCGGACCGGTTCTTACGCCGGTCCGGGGCCGGAATCAGAGGCCGACGTGCTTCTGGTAGCGGATGATCGCCGCGAACTCGGCGACGTCGAGGCTCGCGCCGCCGACGAGCGCGCCGTCGACGTTCGGCTCGCGCATGAAGCTCGCGATGTTGCCGGACTTGACCGAGCCGCCGTAGAGGATGCGGGTCTTCGCCGCGACGTCGTCGCCGAGCAGCTCGGCGATCGTCGACCGCAGCGCAGCCGCGACCTGCTCCGCCTGCTCGGGCGTCGCCGCCTGGCCGGAGCCGATCGCCCACACGGGCTCGTACGCGACCACGAAGTCGGCCGCGGAGCCGACCTGCGCGAGTGCGGCCTTCAGCTGGGCGACGGGCACCGCGCTGGCGCCGTGCGTCTCGAGGTCCTCGGCGGTCTCGCCCACGCAGATGATCGGGGCGATGTCGTGCTTGAGCGACGCCGCGACCTTCGCCGCGACCTGCTCGTCGGTCTCGCCGTGCAGCGTGCGCCGCTCGGAGTGGCCGATGATGACGTAGCGCGTCTCGAGCGCCTGCAGGAACGCGGCGGAGATCTCGCCGGTGTAGGCGCCTGACTCGTGCTCGGAGACGTCCTGCCCGCCGAAGGCGATCGGGAGCTTGTCGGCCGACACGAGCGTCTGCACGCTGCGCAGGTCGGTGAACGGCGGGAACACCGCCACCTCGACGGCGCTGAAGTCGTGGCCGGCGTCCTTCAACGTCCAGGCGAGCTTCTGCACCGTCGCGATGGCCTGGAGGTGGTCCAGGTTCATCTTCCAGTTGCCGGCGATGAGCGGCACGCGCCGCACCGAGGGGCTCACTGCTGCCATCCGAGGACCTCCAGACCCGGGAGGCGCTTGCCCTCGAGGAACTCGAGGCTCGCTCCGCCACCCGTCGAGATGTGACCGAACTGATCGTCCGAGAAGCCGAGCGCGCGGACCGCGGCGGCCGAGTCGCCGCCGCCGACGACGCCGAGGCCGTCGACCTCGGTGAGCGCCTGCGCGACGGCCTTGGTGCCGGCCGCGAACGGGGCCAGCTCGAACACGCCCATCGGGCCGTTCCAGAACACCGTGCGCGCGGCGCGGATGTACTCCGCGAACAGCTCGCCGGTCTCGGGTCCGATGTCGAGCCCCAGACCGGAGGCTCCCCAGTCGGTGTCCTCGATGGCGTCGATCGGACGCACCACGTGCTCCGCGTCGGCGCCGAACGTCGAGGCCACGACCACATCGCGGGGCAGGACGATCTCGACGCCGAGCTCCTCGGCCTTCGCCAGGTAGCCCTTCACGGTGTCGATCTGGTCCGCCTCGAGGAGGCTGGAGCCGACCTTGTGGCCCAGCGCCGCGAGGAAGGTGAACAGCATCCCGCCGCCGATGAGCAGCGAGTCGACGCGCGGGAGCAGGTGCCCGATCACGCCGAGCTTGTCGGACACCTTCGAACCGCCGAGCACGACCGCGTACGGCCGCTCGGGGTTCTCGGTGAGCCGGTCGAGCACGTCGAGCTCGGTCGCGATCAGGGTGCCCGCGGCGCTCGGAAGCGCCTTCGCGAGCTCGTACACGCTGGCCTGCTTGCGGTGGACGACGCCGAAGCCGTCGGACACGAACGCGTCGCCGAACGCGGCGAGCTTGGCCGCGAAGGCCTCGCGCTCGCCCTCGTCCTTGCTGGTCTCGCCCGGGTTGAACCGCAGGTTCTCGAGCAGGGCGACGTCGCCGTCGCCGAGACCGGCGACGGCCTCCTCCGCTCCCCCGCCCACGGTGTCGCGGGCGAAGGTGACCGGCTTGCCCAGCAGCTCCGAGAGCCGCTGGGCCACCGGCGCCAGGCTGTACTTCGCATCGGGGGCGCCCTCCGGGCGGCCCAGGTGCGAGATGACGACGACCTTCGCGCCCTGGTTGATCAGGGCGTTCAGGGTGGGAATCGACGCCCGCACACGGCCGTCGTCCGTGATCGCGCCGTCCTTCAGGGGGACGTTGAGATCACAGCGGACGACGACGCGCTTTCCGGCGAGCGAACCGAGTGAGTCGAGAGTGCGGAGCGTCACGTCGGTTCCCGCCCGTCAGAGACGCTCGGCGACGTACTCGGTCAGGTCGACGAGACGGTTGGAGTAGCCCCACTCGTTGTCGTACCAGCTCGAGAGCTTCACCTGGTCGCCGATGACGCGCAGCAGACCCGAGTCGAAGATCGAGGAGTGCGGGTCGGAGACGATGTCGCTGGAGACGATCTCGTCCTCGGTGTACTTGAGGATGCCCTTCAGCGGGCCCTCGGCGGCGGCCTTGTAGGCGGCCTTGATCTCGTCGACGGTGACCGGGCGCGAGGCCGTGACGGTCAGGTCGGTGATCGAGCCGGTGGGCACAGGCACGCGGAGCGCGAAGCCGTCGAGCTTGCCCTTGAGCTCCGGGAGGACCAGGCCGATCGCCTTGGCGGCGCCGGTCGAGGTCGGGACGATGTTGATCGCCGCGGCGCGGGCACGGCGCAGGTCGCTGTGCGGACCGTCCTGGAGGTTCTGGTCGGCGGTGTACGCGTGGACCGTGGTCATCAGGCCGCGCTCGATGCCGAACTCGTCGTTGAAGACCTTGGCGAGCGGCGCGAGGCAGTTCGTGGTGCACGACGCGTTGGAGATGATGTGGTGGTTCTCCGGGTCGTACAGGTGCTCGTTGACGCCCATCACGAAGGTGGCGTCCTCGTCGGTCGCCGGGGCGGAGATGAGGACCTTCTTGGCGCCGGCCTCGATGTGCTTGCGCGCGTCGGCGGCCTTGGTGAAGCGCCCGGTCGACTCGATGACGATGTCGACGCCCAGGTCGCCCCAGCCGAGGTTGGCGGGGTCGCGCTCTGCGAGGACCTTGATCGGCTTGCCGCCGACGACGATGTTGTCGCCGTCGAGCTCCACCGTGGCGTCGAGGCGGCCCGTGATGGAGTCGTACTTGAGCAGGTGGGCGAGGGTCTTGTTGTCGGTGAGGTCGTTCACCGCGACGACCTCGAGGTCGCTGCCCTTGGCGAGGGCCGCCCGCAGGTAGTTGCGACCAATGCGACCGAACCCGTTGATTCCGATCTTGACGGACACAGATGTCTCCAGTTGCGTGATGGGGCGCCGATGGCGCTGTATGGGTGGGTGGTGGATCACCGGACGGCGGCGTCCCGGGAGGGGTCCCTCCCGGGACGCCGCTCCTGGTTACGACAGTAGCAGCAGGCCCGAGGTCTTCTCACGCGCCTTCAGGAAGCGGTCCTGGACGTCTGCCCAGTTGGTGATGTTCCAGAATGCCTTGACGTAGTCGGCCTTCACGTTGACGTAGTCGAGGTAGAAGGCGTGCTCCCACATGTCGAGCAGGAGCAGCGGGACGGTGGCCGCGGCGAGGTTGCCCTGGTGGTCGTAGAGCTGCTCGATGATGAGCTTCTGGCCCAGCGAGTCCCAGGCGAGGATCGACCAGCCGGAGCCCTGGATGCCCAGCGCCGAGGCGGTGAAGTGGGCGCGGAACTTGTCGAACGAGCCGAAGAACTCGTCGATCGCCGCCGCGAGCTCGCCGGTCGGCTTGTCGCCGCCGTCCGGGGAGAGGTTGTTCCAGAACACGGTGTGGTTCACGTGACCCGCGAGGTTGAACGCGAGGTCCTTCTGCAGCTTGTTGACGTTGGCGAGGTCGTCCGCGTCGCGCGCCTCGGCGAGCTTCACGAGCGCGGTGTTGGCGCCGTCCACGTACGCCTTGTGGTGCTTGTCGTGGTGCAGCTCCATGATCCGACCGCTGATGTTCGGCTCGAGCGCCGAGTAGTCGTACGGAAGGTCAGCCAGCGTGTAGTCAGCCATTAACTCATCTCCTCTAATGGGTCCCGGCGCGAACGACTCCCGCCGGGAGCGACTTCTTCAGTCTAGTGACGGGCAACGCGGCCGGAGGGGGCTTGCTTCCCGGACGTTACACCTCGTCGAGATCGGCCGGGAGGTTCGCCTCCGTGCCGGGGATGCCGAGGTCGGTGGCGCGCTTGTCCGCCATCGCGAGGAGGCGGCGGATGCGGCCGGCGACGGCGTCCTTGGTCATCGGCGGGTCGGCGTGGTGGCCGAGCTCGTCGAGGCTGGCGTCGCGGTGCGCGAGGCGCAGGTCGCCCGCGTAGCGCAGGTGCTCCGGCACGTCGTCGCCGAGGATCTCGAGCGCGCGCTCCACGCGGGCGCACGCGGCGACGGCTGCCTGGGCGGACCGGCGGAGGTTGGCGTCGTCGAAGTTGACCAGGCGGTTCGCGGTGGCCCGCACCTCCCGGCGCTGGCGCAGCTCCTCCCAGTTGGCGACGGTCTGCGCCGCCCCCATCTGCACGAGCATGGCGCTGATCGCCTCGCCGTCGCGGATGACGACGCGGTGCACGCCCCGCACCTCGCGGGCCTTGGCGGGGATGCCGAGCCGGCCGGCGGCGCCGACGAGCGCCATCGCGGCCTCGTTGCCCGGGCAGGTGATCTCGAGGGCGGCGGAGCGGCCCGGATCGGTCAGCGAGCCGTGCGCGAGGAATGCCCCGCGCCACACGGCGGCCAGCTCCTCGCGGGAGCCGGTGGTGAGCCGGTTCGGGAGGCCGCGGATCGGCCGGCGGCGGGCGTCGAGGAGCCCGGTCTGCCTGGCCAGGGTCTCCCCGCCCTCCAGCACCCGCACGAGGTACTGGTTGGTGCGCCGGATGCCGGACGCCGAGATCACCGACACCTCGCTGCGCACGCCGTACAGCTCGGCCAGGTCTTTGCGGACGCGGCGGGCGAGCTCCGGGGTGTCCAGCTCGCTCTCGACGGCGATGCGTCCGCCGATCAGGTGGAGCCCGCCGGAGAAGCGGAGGATCGTCGCGAGCTCGGCCGCCCGCACGGTGGTCTTGCCGACCTCCACGCGGGTGAGCTCGTCCTTGACGTCGGCGGTGAGAGCCAATCGATGTCCTATCTGTGGGAACGGCGGAGGGTGGTCGCCGTGAAACGGTGGGCTGGCATCATTCACGGCCCAGGTCGCGGTGCTTGGTGTTCACCGCCAGTCCGGGGAAGCTGCGCAACCGGGCCGCGAGCTCTTCGGCTATCGCGACGGACCGGTGCTTTCCCCCGGTGCAGCCTATCGCGATCGTGGCGTGCCGCTTGTTCTCGCGCTGGTAGCCGCGGAAGATCGGGCGCAGCGCCGTGAGGTAGCCGGCGATGAACTCCTCGGCGCCGTTCTGCTCAAGCACGTAGTCGCGGACGACCTCGTCGAGGCCGGTGTGCGGGCGCAGCTCGGGGTTCCAGAACGGGTTCGGGAGGAAGCGCGCGTCGGCGACGAGGTCGGCGTCCGGCGGGAGGCCGTACTTGAAGCCGAAGCTCATGACCGTGAGCTGGACGTCGGCGGTGCCCTCCGAGGCGAACGTCTCGGTGATGTTCGTGGCCAGCTGGTGGATGTTGAGGTCGGAGGTGTCGACGATGATGTCGCTCGCCTCCCGGATCTCGCGCAGTCGCGCACGCTCCGCCGTGATGCCGTCGAGGATGGTGCCGTTGCCCTGCAGCGGGTGCGGCCGGCGCACCTGCTCGAACCGGCGCACGAGCACCGCGTCGGACGCCTCCAGGAACAGCACGCGCACCTGCGTGCCCTCGCGCAGGCTCTGGATCATCTCGCGCAGGTCGGCGAAGAAGTTGCGGCCGCGCACATCGACGACCGCGGCGATGCGCGGCAGCCCGGACTCGGCGCGGTTCGCCAGCTCGATCAGCGGGCGCAGCATCTGCGGCGGGAGGTTGTCGACCACGTACCAGTCGAGGTCCTCCAGCGCGTTCGCGACCGTCGAGCGGCCCGCACCGGACATGCCGGTGACGATGAGCACTTCCTGCTGTTCCGTGCCGGCGCGCTCGCTGTCGTCGGTCATGACTGGGTGCTCCTCGGGGGTCGCCTGGTGGTCCCTCCAGCCTACCGACTGGCGAGTCGCTCATGGACGGCCGCGGCGAGGGTCGGACCCACCCCGCGCACCTCCGCGATCTGCTCGGGCGTCGCCTGGCGCAGCTGCGCGACCGAGCCGAAGTGCTTGAGCAGCTCCTTCACGCGCGACGGCCCCAGGCCGGGGATCTCGCCCAGTACGCTCGTGATGTCGCGCTTGCGGCGGGCGCGCTGGTACGTGATCGCGAACCGGTGCGCCTCGTCGCGGAGGCGCTGGATGAGGAACAGCGCGTCGCTGTTGCGCGGCAGGATGACCGGGAAGTCCGAGTCGGGCAGCCAGATCTCCTCCAGCCGCTTGGCGATGCCGGCGAGCTGGATGCCCTGCACGCCCGACTCCTCCAGCGCCCGCTGGGCGGCGGCGACCTGCGGCTGCCCGCCGTCGACGATCAGCAGCTGCGGCGGGTAGGCGAACTTGCGGCGCCGCTTCTCGGCGGCCGACTCGGCCAGCTCGGCGTCGACGTCGATCGCGGGGTCGTCGCCGGAGGAATCGGTCGCGTCGGGACCGAACCCCCCGGGCGCGGCGTCGGCGTCCACGTCCGCGTCGCCGGCGGCGGCCTCCGGCTGGTCGCGGAGGTACGCGAGCCTGCGCGAGATCACCTGGTAGATCGACTCGGTGTCGTCGGTCGACTCGGGGATGCTGAACCGGCGGTACTGGTCCTTGCGCGGCAGGCCGTCCTCGAAGACGACCATCGAGGCGACGATGTTCGTGCCGCTGAGGTGCGAGACGTCGAAGCACTCCATCCGCAGCGGGGCCTCCGCCATCCCGAGGGCGTCCTGGATGTCGTTGAGCGCCTTCGACCGGGTGACGAAGTCGGAGCTGCGCCGGGTCTTGTAGAGCACGAGCGCGTTCTTCGCGTTCATCGCGACGGTCTGCGCGAGCGCGGCCTTGTCGCCGCGCTGGGCGACGCGCAGCTCGACCCGGCCGGCGAGCCGGCCGCGCGGAGCACCGGGGTCGCCGACCTCGCGGCGGCGGTCGGTGAGCCACTGCTCCAGCTCGGCGGCGTCCTCCGGCAGCTCGGGGACGAGGATCTCGCGCGGAGGCGCGTCCGGGCCCTCGTACGCGTTCTGCACCACGGTCTCCACGAGGTCGCCGAGCTCGACGTCGAGCTCCTTGTCGACCACCCAGCTGCGGACACCGCGGACGCGGCCGCCGCGGACGATGAACTGCTGCACCGCGGCGGCGAGCTCGTCGTGCGCGATGCCGAACACGTCGGCGTCCACGTTCTCGGTGAGGACGACCGCGCTCTTGCCCATCGCGCCCTCGAGCGCCTGGATCGCGTCGCGGTGCCGGGCGGCGGCCTCGTAGTCGAAGACGCTGGCCGCCTCCTGCATCCGCTGCGTCAGATCGCGGATGTAGGTGGTGTCGTTGCCGGCCATGAACGAGACGAAGTCGTCGGCCAGGCCGCGGTGCTCCTGCGGCGTGACCCGGCCGACGCAGGGCGCTGCGCACTTGCCGATGTCGCCGAGGAGGCACGGTCGCCCGGTCTGCTCGGCCCGCTTGTACACGCCGTCGGAGCAGCTGCGGACCGGGAAGGCCTTCAGCATCAGGTCGACCGTCTCGCGGATCGCCCACACCTTGGTATACGGACCGAAGTAGCGGGCGTCCTTGATGTCGCGGTTGCGCGTGATCATGACGCGCGGGATGGTGTCGCCCATCGTGACCGCCAGGTACGGGTACGTCTTGTCGTCCCGGAACTTGACGTTGAACGGCGGGTTGAACTCCTTGATCCAGGTGTACTCGAGCTGCAGCGCCTCGAACTCGCTGGCCACGACGGTCCACTCGACCGAGGAGGCCGTGGTGACCATGCGGCGCGTGCGCTCGTGGAGGCTGCGCAGCGGCTGGAAGTAGTTGCTCAGCCGCGCGCGCAGGTTCTTCGCCTTGCCCACGTAGAGCACGCGCCGGTTCTTGTCGCGGAAGCGGTAGACGCCCGGCTGCGTGGGGATCTCACCGGCCTTGGGCCGGTAGCTGACGGTGTCGGCCACGGCGCCCCTCAGGCTGCGCCCCGGGCGCTCTCCCCCTGGAGGATCTCCTTCAGGAAGTAGCCCGTGTGGCTGCCCGGGGTGTCGGCCACCTTCTCCGGCGTCCCGGTCGCGATGACCGTCCCGCCGCCGGCGCCGCCCTCGGGGCCCATGTCGATGATCCAGTCGGCCGACTTGATCACGTCGAGGTTGTGCTCGATGACGATCACCGTGTTGCCCTTGTCGAGCAGCCCGTTGAGCACCAGGAGGAGCTTGCGCACATCCTCGAAGTGGAGGCCGGTGGTCGGCTCGTCGAGCACGTAGACGCTGCGGCCGTTGGTGCGGCGCTGCAGCTCGGTCGCGAGCTTGACGCGCTGCGCCTCGCCGCCCGACAGCGTCGTGGCGCTCTGGCCGAGCCGCACGTAGCCGAGGCCGACGTCGACCAGCGTCTGCAGATAGCGGTGGATGGCCGAGATCGGCTTGAAGAACTCGGCCGCCTCGCTGATCGGCATGTCGAGCACCTCGGCGATGTTCTTGCCCTTGTAGTGCACGGCCAGGGTGTCGCGGTTGTACCGCGCTCCCCCGCAGACCTCGCACGCGACGTAGACGTCGGGCAGGAAGTTCATCTCGATCTTGATCGTGCCGTCGCCCGAGCACGCCTCGCAGCGCCCGCCCTTGACGTTGAAGCTGAACCGGCCCGGCAGGTAGCCGCGGGTCTTCGCCTCCGGCGTCTCCGCGAACAGGTTCCGGATGCGGTCGAAGACGCCGGTGTAGGTCGCCGGGTTCGACCGCGGGGTGCGGCCGATCGGCGCCTGGTCGACGTGCACGACCTTGTCGAGGTTCTCGAGGCCGGTGACCGTGCGGTGCTTGCCCGGCAGCTTGCGGGCGCCGTTGAGCTTGTTGGCGAGTACCCGGTACAGGATGTCGTTGACCAGCGAGGACTTGCCGGAGCCGGAGACGCCGGTGACCGCGACGAAGGTGCCGAGCGGGAAGTCGACCGTCACCTTCTTGAGGTTGTTGGCCTCCGCGTCGACGACCCGGATCATGCGCTTCTTGTCGATCGGGCGGCGCTTCTCGGGGATGGCGATCTCGCGGCGGCCGGCCAGGTAGTCGCCGGTCAGCGAGTCGGTGTTCTCGAGCAGCTCGTCGTACGAGCCGGAGTGCACCACGTGGCCGCCGTTGACGCCGGCGCCGGGGCCGATGTCGACGATCCAGTCGGCGGTGCGGATGGTGTCCTCGTCGTGCTCCACGACGATCAGCGTGTTGCCGAGGTCGCGCAGGGCGACCAGCGTGTCGATGAGCCGCCGGTTGTCGCGCTGGTGGAGGCCGATGCTCGGCTCGTCGAGCACGTACAGCACGCCGGTCAGGCCGGAGCCGATCTGCGTCGCCAGCCGGATGCGCTGCGCCTCGCCGCCGGACAGCGTCGCGGCCGCGCGGGCGAGGTCGAGATAGCTCAGGCCGACCTGGATGAGGAAGTCGAGGCGCACCTTGATCTCGCGGAGCACCTGGGCGCCGATGCGCGCCTCGCGCTCGGTGAGGTGCAGCTTCTCCATGAACGATCGGGCGTCGCTCAGGCTGAGCAGCGAGGCGTCGGCGATGCTCTTGCCGTGCACGAGCACCGAGAGCACCTCGGGCTTGAGCCGCTTGCCCTTGCAGACCGGGCACGGCACCTCGCGCAGGTACTCGGCCCAGCGGGCGCGCTGCGTGTCGGTCTCGGCCTGCAGGTACTGGCGCTCGATATACGGCACCACGCCCTCGAAGCCGGACGTGTAGCTCATCTCGCGGCCGTAGCGGTTCTTCCACCGCACCTTGACCTCGAAGTTGTCGCCGTGGAGGACGGCGTCGCGGACGTTCGCCGGCAGCTTGTTCCACGGGGTCTTCAACGAGAACTTGAGGTCGCGGGCGAGGCCGTCGAGCAGTTTCTCGTAGTACTGGAACAGGCCCTTGCCCTGCGTGGTCCAGGGGACGATGACGCCCTCGGCGATGCTGGCGGTGTCGTCGCCGAGGAGGAGATCCTCGTCGACCGCCATGCGCGTGCCGAGGCCGGAGCACTCGGGGCAGGCGCCGAACGGGGCGTTGAACGAGAAGGTGCGCGGCTCGATCTCGGTCAGCTGGATGGGGTGGCCGTTCGGGCAGGCGAGCTTCTCGCTGAACGACTGCCACGCCTCCGGACCCTCGCGGTCGACGTAGTTGACCTGGACGATGCCGTCCGTCAGGCGAAGGGCGGTCTCGAGCGAGTCCGTGAGCCGGGTGAGGATGTCGGGACCGGCGACCAGACGGTCGACGACCACCGAGATGTCGTGCTTGTACTGCTTCTTGAGCGTCGGCGGCTCGGAGAGCTGGATCTGCTCGCCGTCCACCAGGGCGCGCGAGTACCCGCTCGCCGCGAGCTCCTTGAAGAGGTCGACGAACTCGCCCTTCTTCTGCGAGATCACCGGGCTGACGACCATGTACCGGGTGCCGGCCTCCAGCTCCATCAGCTGGTCGGCGATCTGCTGCACCGTCTGGCGCTGGATGCGCTCACCGCACACCGGGCAGTGCGGAACGCCGATGCGCGCCCAGAGCAGGCGCATGTAGTCGTAGATCTCGGTGATCGTGCCGACGGTCGAGCGCGGGTTGCGGTTCGTCGACTTCTGGTCGATGGAGACGGCCGGGCTCAGGCCCTCGATGAAGTCGACGTCGGGACGGTCCACCTGGCCCAGGAACTGCCGCGCGTAGGCCGAGAGCGACTCGACGTACCGGCGCTGGCCCTCCGCGAAGATCGTGTCGAACGCGAGCGACGACTTGCCGGAGCCCGAGAGCCCGGTGAAGACGACGAGCGAGTCGCGCGGGATCTCGAGGTCGACGTTGTGGAGGTTGTGGACGCGTGCGCCGCGCACGCTCAGATGCGCGCCGGCCACGGACGACGTGTTCCCCAGACCGCTGGACATCTGACCGCTGGTGGTCATTTGGCGATTGCTGCTCACTCGTTCCATTCTCCGCTATTCCCCGTCGTCCCCCGGCGTGTGTTCGCCCACCGCGCACCGCGCAGCTCGAAACAATGTTCGATCCTATCGGACCCCGGCTGATGGTCGGCTGCGCGTGACAGCGCCTCCGGCGCGAGTCTAGAACCGACCACCGACATCCGGTTCCTCGGCCTCGCGCGCACCGCGCTCAGCGGGGCGGGCGGCGCAGCAGCGGGGCGGCGAGCACGGCGACCAGGCCGATCATCATCGCGCCGGAGACCATCGCGAGCTGCGGCAGCGGCGCCGACCGGTCGAGCAGCAGGAGCACCACCGCGACCGCCTGCACCGGGAGCTGGATGAGCGCGAAGCGGCGGAGGGTCGGCAGCAGCACCGCGGGCTGGAGGCGGGACGTCGCCGGCACCACGAGCATCCACGCGGCCATCAGATGCAGCGCGTGCAGGCCGGCGACGAGTGCGAGCACCCGCACCGAGAGGCCGCCACCCACCAGCAGCGACGAGAACGCGAGCATGCCGATCAGGACCCACGCCGTCATCCACCGCGGGATCGCGACGGAGACGCCGGCGAGGGCGGCGGCGATCGCGGTCCACGGGCGGTCGGGCACCCCGATCAGCGCGAGGCCGAGCGCGACGGCGACGAAGAGGACGCGCAGCGTCCAGCCGGGGACCGTGCGGACGCCGAGCTCCGGCGGCCGCGTCCCGGTCAGGCCGCTCATCGCCGCCTGCCCGGCGCGGCCAGCCGCCGCAGCCGCGCGGCGCGCTCGGCGGGATCCGCCCAGGCGACCAGCTCGGCCCCGGAGGCGGCGAGCTGCTCCAGGCGCAGCCTCCGCTCGACCTCGACCGCGCGCAGGGCCAGGCGCTCGCGGCCCGTCAGCTCGTGCGCATCCCGGGCCGGGAGCACGTCGACCGCGATCACCCGGTGACCGGAGGCGCGCCAGGTGAGGGCGAGGTCCACCGGCTGGTCGTCGAGGAAGGTCGACAGCAGATACACCAGCGCGCCCGGTGCGAGCCGCGGCGGACGCACCCGGTCGGACGGCAGACCGGTCGCGCGCGTCCGCTCGACCGCCCTCAGCACGCGCTCCCGATGCCGGGCTCCGGCGCGGGGCGGGACGACGCGGGAGGGCGCGGTCGCGTCGTCGAAGCCGACCCGGTCGCCCGCGGCGCTGTAGGCGCGGGCCAGAGCGCCGGCCGCCTCCCTGGCGAGGTCGAGCGATGAGACCGCCGGCCGAGGATGCGCGCGCGGCCAGTCGGCGACCAACGCGGTGACGTCGTCCCTGGCGTCGAGGACAAGCTGCACGGCCGCGTCGGACGTCGCGGTCGTGCGCCGCACGAACAGGTCGCCCTCCTGGCCCGCCCGCGCCGTCGCCCGCCAGTCGATGCGGCGCAGCCGGTCCCCCGGCCGGAACCGGTCGATGTCGCGGAACTCCCCGCCGTCACCCGGCCTGCTGGAGACGTGCTGTCCGGTGAGCCCCAGCAACCGCGTGGGCAGCGGCAGACTGCGCACCCGCGTCAGCGGAGGCCGCACCACCCGCTCGAGCCACGCCGGTCCTCCCGGTGCACCGGCCCACGTCGCGTCGGCGCCGATCACCCGCGCGGCCAGCCCGAGCAGGCGTTGCGGGCCCGAGTGGATGGCAGAGACCTCCACCGTCAGGCGCCCGGCCGCGCGCGGGGTCAGCAGCGCGTCGACGGCGGGGCGGTCGGCCGGCTCGACGCGCACCTGGAGCGCGTCGGCCCGGACGCTCGTTCGCGCCGAGCCCCGCACGGCGACCGCGCCGGTGGCGGCCGTCCGCCCGTCGTCGGCCTCGACCCGCACCTCCACGTCGACGGTGTCGGCGGGGGTGGTGGAGGTGGTGTCGGAGGACGTCTTGCCGGGCGTGCCGCCGGTTGCGTCGTCTGCGGTGCCGAGGGCTGACGCGGTGGGCCGGCGGTCCCAGCCGAGAGCCGCGGCGAGGAGGAGCGGCGCACCGACGAGGGCGGGCTCCAGCCGGGAGAGCACGAACGCCGCGATCAGGCAGATCAGGCCGACCACGACCGCTCCGGCGATCGCGGGGCTCAGCGTCCACGGGCCGCGGGAGGCGACGCGCGACCGGTCGGTCACCGGGGCGCCTCCGATGCGGCGGCCGATCGGCGTTCGCGCACGCCGACGGCGGGCGGCCCGGCGACCGTGTTGACCACCTCGGCGACGACCTGCTCGGCCGTGACCCCGCTCGTCCACGCCTGCACCGTCAGCGTCAGGCGGTGGGCGAGCACCGGGACGGCCACCTGCTTCACGTCGTCGGGGATGACGAAGTCGCGGCCGTCCAGGACCGCCAGCGCCCGGGCGACCAGGAGCAGCCCCTGCGATCCGCGCGGCGACGCGCCGACCTCCACCGACCGGTGCCGCCGCGTGCCCGCCGCCAGGTTCACGCAGTACGCGGCGATGTCCGGGTCGACGTCGACCGCCTCCACCCCGGCCTGCATCGCGAGCAGGGTCGCGGCGTCGGTCACCGGCTCGACCGTGGCCACCTCGTGCCGGCGGGCGACGCGGGCCAGCAGGATGCGCGACTCCCCCTCGACATCGGGATAGCCGACGCTCAGCCGCACCATGAACCGGTCCAGCTGCGCCTCCGGCAGCGCGTACGTGCCCTCCGACTCGATCGGGTTGGCCGTCGCGACGACATGGAAGGGGCGCGGGAGGGCGAAGCTGCGCCCCTCCACCGACACCTGTCCCTCGGCCATCGCCTCCAGCAGCGCCGACTGCGTCTTGGGCGAGGTGCGGTTGATCTCGTCGGCGAGGAACAGCCCGGTGAAGACCGGGCCGGGACGGAACTCGAAGTCGGCCTCCGCCAGCACGTAGACGAACGACCCGGTGATGTCGGACGGCAGCAGGTCGGGCGTGCACTGCAGCCGCCGGAAGTCGAGCCCGACCGCGGCGGCGATGCTGCGCGCGGCGAGGGTCTTGCCGAGACCGGGCACGTCCTCGAAGAGCACATGGCCGCCGGCCAGGAGGGTCGCGAGCGCGACGCGCAGCGGCTCCCGCATCCCGACGACGACGCTGCCGACGCGATCGAGCACGAGCCCGCCCAGCCGGGCGACCTCGGCGACCGAGAGCGCGGGCGCATCCGGCAGAAGCGGGGTGCCGGCGGTGTCGTCCGTGGGGCGGAGGTCAGCGGGCATGGC
>NZ_JBPGXM010000098.1:0-15251 GCF_056755495.1 Leifsonia sp. KNZ12-8B | reverse complement strand
GGAAAAACGTCGCCGATCGAGCGTCGGCGCGACATTTTTCCTGTGCTCGGCGGCTACGGGGCGGGCGCTACGCGGAGAAGGTGTGGCGGTAGTCCGTGGGGGTCGTGCCCAGGATGCGCTGGAAGTGCAGGCGGAGGTTCGCGCCGGTCCCCAGGCCCACGCTCGCGGCGATCTGCTCGGTCGGGAGGTCGGTGCGCTCCAGCAGCTCCCGCGCGAGGTCGACGCGGGCCCGCAGCACCCACTGCATCGGCGTGTACCCGGTGTCCTCGACGAAGCGGCGGGAGAACGTCCGCTCCGAGACGCGCGCATTGCGGGCGAGTGCCGCCAGGGTCAGCGGTTCGGCCAGGTGCGCGAGCGCCCACTCCCTGGTCTCCGCGAACAGGTCGCCGAGCGGCTCAGGCACGCTGCGCGGCACGTACTGCGCCTGCCCGCCGCTGCGATAGGGCGCGGCCACGAGCCGCCGGGCGACGTGGTTCGAGAGCGCGACGCCGTGGTCGCGGCGGACGAGGTGGAGGCAGAGGTCGATGCCGGAGGCGGCGCCCGCCGAGGTGAGCACGTCGCCCTCGTCGACGAACAGCACGTTCTCGTCGACGCGGATGAGCGGATGCCGCTCCCGCAGCGCACGCGTGTAGTGCCAGTGGGTCGTGGCCCGCTTGCCGTCGAGGAGCCCGGTGGCCGCGAGCGCGAAGGCACCGGTCGAGATCGCCGCCAGCCGCGCACCCCGCTCGTGCGCGGCCGAGAGCGCCGCGACGACCGCGGCAGGCGGCTCGGTGGTCGCCGGCTCGCGGTAGCCGGGGATGAAGACGGTCTGCGCCCACTCCAGCGCCTCCAGCCCGTCGGCCACGTGATACGAGAGGCCGTCGCCGCCGGTGATGAGCCCCGGCGCGGCGCCGCACACCCGCACCTGGTACGGCATGCTGGGGCGGGTCGTGAAGACCTGTGCCGGGATGCCGACGTCGAGCGGCTTCGCCCCGTCGAGCACGAGCACAGCGACGCGATGGTGCTCCATACGCCTCCAAGTCGTGGAATGCAACCCCTGCTCGACCGCGGATCGGGCCCGCCGGGGACGGCAGGAGTCCATTATCCGCCGTGATTCCGCGGCAGAAGGGCCCCCCGGACCGGGGTCGAAGACCCTCTGCCCGGTTGACACGGAGGCTCAGAACGACAACCATCGACCAGGTGCACCACAGCGATCCCGACGCCGAATCAGCGGCCGAGGCGAGCGAGCAGGAACTCGACGGCCTCGTCCGCGATTTCGTGCATGCCCTGGAGGCCCGGCACATCAGCGCCGCGTTCCAGCCGCTGGTCGACGTGGCCACGGGCAAGCTGGTCGCCGCAGAGGCGCTCGCCCGCTGGACCCACCCCGAGCGCGGCGCCATCGCTCCCGACGTGTTCGTCGCGGCCGCAGAGGCGCACGGGATGCTCACGGCGCTGACCGAGCGCATCCTCGCCGAGTGCAGCTCCTGGCCCACCACGACCGCCGACCGCCGTCCGATCGCCGTCGCCATCAACATCTCCGCGTCCCAGCTGCGCGATCCCGCGCTGTACCGGATGCTGGACGAGGCGTTCAGCTCGGGCGACCTCGACCCGCGCGCCCTGACCCTGGAGGTCACCGAGGGCGAGCGGCTCGCCGACTCCCCTCCGGTCATGCCGTGGCTCGCGGGTGTCGTGGCCGCCGGCGTCACCGTGTCGGTCGACGACTTCGGCGTCGGGCACTCGTCGTTCCGCCGTGTGGAGCAGCTGGGCGCGACCGAGCTGAAGCTCGACCGCTCGCTCGTCCAGGACGTGGCCCGTGCCGACAGCCTCGCCCAGGTGGTCAAAGAGGCGCACGACCTCGGCCTCCGCGTCGTCGGCGAGGGCGTCGAGCAGCGCAGCGACTTCGAGCGGCTGGCCGACGTGGGCTGCGACCGCGCGCAGGGCTTCTGGATCGCCCGGCCGGCGCCGCGCCAGCAGTTCACGCAGTGGGCGCTGGAGCACACCTCGGTCCTCTAGCGCCGCGCAGAGGGACGAACCGCCGGACGACTCTGCCGGACTGCTCCGCCGGACGACTCTGCCCTGGCGACTCCGCACGGACGGCAGCGTGCCCGGACGCGCAGCAGGGGCGCGGCCTCCACGGCGCACGCCCCTGCTCTGCTGAGGTTCGGCTCAGATCCCGTCGAACGAGTCGATGTTGAACGCGGGTCGCTCCTCGGGCTCCGCCTGGCCCACCTCGATCTGCGTCCAGGTGACCGGCATGCCGGGCGAGAAGAGGATGTCGACGCCCGGGCCTCCGCGCAGCGGCGGGATGGTGACGTAGCCGCCGCCGTCCTTGACCGCCGAGAGGATGCGGGACTTGAGCTCGTCCACCGGGTCGGGGAGGAAGTAGTCCTTGCCGTCGACGGTGAGGCGATGCACGATCACGCCGCGAGCTCCTTTCGTGGGGGTGTGCGCCCAACAGGGGCGCCCGGTCACCATACACCCGGCACCCGCTGGCGCAATCGGCGCGGCGGCCGGCGGCGGGCTCACGCTCGGACGAGCACCGATTCCGCGGCGGCGTACGGCTGGTCGGCGCCCGTCGCCACGACGCCCTCGTCGCGCCACCGCCGTGCCCGCGCGGGGTCGTCGGTCAGTTCGGCGAGGGCGAGGGGAGGCTCCCAGTCGTCGGCGAGCCGCTCCAGCAGCTGCCTCCGCACGCGGAAGGGCTGGTCGCGGATGTCGCGCCCCGCGACCGCGAGCAGGTCCGTCGCGACGAACCCGCCGTCCGTGGCGACCCCCTCCAGTGCACATCCGGTCGGGAGCGCCTCGGCGGCGGAGCGGAGGCGGGAGAAGCGCGTGCCCGCTGCGCGCGCCTCCTCGTCCCACAGCAGCACGTCGTCGCCGTCGACCGCGACCACGAGCCGCTCGCCCGCCGGAGTGCGCGTGTAGACCGTGCCGCCTGGCATGGCCGTGGCGCCGGGCAGCCGCTGGGCCGCTGCGAGCGGCGCGGGCGCGAGCCCGGTGCGGAAGGCGGGAGGGACGCGGTCGGGGTCCCGGCTCTCCGGCGAGGCCGCACCGGCGTCGTCGTGCCCGCTCTGCGCAGCCCCGGCCTTGGGCGCCATCAGGTGGATCATCCAGTTCTTCTCGTCGCCGCCCTGCCCGGTGTGGATGAGCGCGAACCGGCGCGGCTCGCCGCCCAGCCCGCCGTCGGGCCGGCCCTGCAGCGTGGCGATGACCTCGGCGCCGTCGCGCCACTTCTCCAGCTCGAACTCGCCGGCGTCCCAGATGCGCACCTGGCCGCCGCCGTACTCGCCGGCCGGGATCTCGCCCTCGAAGGTGCCGTACTCCAGCGGATGGTCCTCGGTCTGCACGGCGAGGTGGTTCTTCTTCGGGTCGGTGGGCGGCCCCTTGGGGATCGCCCACGAGACCAGCACGCCGTCGTGCTCCAGCCGGAAGTCGTAGTGGAGGCGGCGGGCGTGGTGCTCCTGGATGACGAACGAGCGGCCGCTGCCGGGCATCCCGAGATCCTCCGGCACCGGCTCTGGCGTCTTGGCGGCGTCCCGCATCGAGCGATACGTGCTCAGGCGGTCGCGGGAGGCGCTGGTGGCGGTGAACGTCGCCAGGTGCTCCGGCGTCGGCTCGAGCCCGGCGTCGCGCGAGCGCAGCAGGGGCGCCAGGAGGTCGCCGTCGGCCTCGAAGCGCTGCAGCACCTCCCGGTAGTCGAGGTGCCGCAGGCCCGGGTCGCGCAGCTCGTCCCAGGTGCGGGGAGCGGCGACGGTCGGGTGCGGGCGGCCGCGCAGCGAGTACGGCGCGATCGTCGTCTTCTTGCCGTTGTTCTGCGACCAGTCGATGAGGACCTTGCCGGCGCGCAGCGACTTCTTCATGTCCGAGACGATGTCGTCGGGATGGTCGGCCTCCAGCGCGCGGGCCAGCTCATGCGCGACGTGGGAGACCTGGTCGCTGGTGAGCGAGCCGTCGAGCGCGGTGTAGACGTGGATTCCCTTGGAGCCGCTGGTGAGCGGGTGCGGGTCGAGGCCCATCCCCTCGAGGATGTCCTTGGCCAGCAGCGCGATCTGCGCCGTCGTCGGGAGGTCGACGCCCGGCCCCGGGTCGAAGTCGAGCACCATGCGGTCGGGGTTGCGCGCGCCTCCCGTGCGGGCGAACTGCCACTGCGGAACGTGCAGCTCGAGCGCGGCCGACTGGGCCAGCCAGGCGAGCGTGGCGCGGTCCTCCACGAGCGGGTACTGCTTGGGGCCGGAGGAGTGCTCGATGGCCCGGCGCTGCACCCAGTCGGGCACGCCGTTGCCGAGGTCCTTCTCGAAGAACGCGTCGAGTGGATGGGCGTCGGTGCCGACACCGTTGGGCCAGCGCTTGCGCGTCACCGCGCGGTTGGCCGAGTACGGGATGAGCGCGGGCGCGATGGCGACGTAGTACGCGATGACGTCGGCCTTGGTCGTGCCGGTCTCGGGGTACAGCACCTTGTCGAGATTGCTGACCCGCAGCCTCCGCCCGTCCACCTCGACCGTCTGCGCGCCCGCCTGTGCCATGCCCCGCACGCTACTCCCGGTGGGCGACCGCCGAGTACGCGGAGAGTCTGCGTACTCGGCGGTTTTCGCGCGAATTCCTGCGTACTCGGCGGTTGCCGGTCAGACGGGGATGGGGAGGGGGAGGCGGAGGGGCGCTGCGGTCGCGGCGACCACCTCCTCGACCGTGACGTCGGGTGCGAGCTCGACCAGCGCGAGGCCGTCCGGCGTGACGTCGATCACCGCGAGATCGGTGATGATGCGGTCGACCACGCCGCGACCCGTCAGCGGCAGGGTGCAGCGCTCGACGATCTTCGGCGAGCCGTCGCGGGCGGTGTGCTCCATCAGCGCGATCACGCGCCGGGCGCCGTGCACGAGGTCCATCGCGCCGCCCGGGCCCTTCACCATCCGGCCCGGGATCATCCAGTTGGCCAGGTCGCCGGTCGCCGACACCTGCATCGCGCCCAGCACGGCGGCGTCGATCTTGCCGCCGCGGATCATCCCGAAGCTCAGCGCCGAGTCGAAGAAGGCGGCGCCCGGCAGCACGGTGACCGTCTCCTTGCCCGCGTTGATGAGGTCGGGGTCGACCGCGTCCTCACCCGGGTACGGTCCGACGCCGAGGATGCCGTTCTCCGACTGCAGCACGACCGTGCGGCCCGCCGGCAGGTGGTTCGGGATGAGCGTCGGGAGGCCGATCCCCAGGTTCACGTAGGCGCCGTCGGGCAGCTCGAGGGCCGCACGGGCGGCGAGCTGGTCGCGGGTCAGGGGCATGTCAGGCCGTCCTCTCGGGGGTGGTCGTGCGGCGCTCGATCCGCTTCTCCACGGCGCCGGCCTCCACCACGCGGTGCACGTACACGCCGGGGAGGTGGATGTCGTCGGGCGCGAGCTCGCCCGGCTCCACCAGCCGCTCCACCTGGGCGATGCAGACGCGCCCGGCCATCGCGGCCAGGGGCGAGAAGTTGCGGGCGGAGGCGTGGAACCGCAGGTTGCCGTGCCGGTCGCCCACCTCGGCGTGGATCAGCGCGAAGTCGGTGACGATCGCCTCCTCCAGCACGAACTCCCGCGGCTCGCCGGCGACGTCGAACGTCGCGACGGGCTTGGGCGGGGACGCCACCGCGACCGTTCCGTCCGGGTTGTAGCGGCGCGGCAGGCCGCCCTCGGCCACCTGCGTCCCGACGCCGGTCTGCGTGTAGAAGGCGGCGATCCCCGACCCGCCGGCGCGCAGCTTCTCGCCGAGGGTGCCCTGCGGGGTCAGCTCCAGCTCCAGCTCGCCGCTGAGGTACTGCCGCTCGAACTCCTTGTTCTCGCCCACATACGACGAGGTCATGGTCCGGATGCGGTGGGCGGCGAGCAGCACGCCCAGGCCCCAGTCCTCGACCCCGCAGTTGTTGCTGACGACGTGGAGGCCGTCCACCCCGGTGGCGAGCAGCGCCTCGATGAGTACCATCGGCGTGCCGCAGAGCCCGAAGCCGCCGACCGCGAGGGAGGCGCCGCTCGGGATGTCCGCGACCGCCTCCGCCGCCGAGGCGACCCGCTTGTCGATACCGGTCGCGCCGGCGGCCGCAGCGCCGGTCGCGCCGCCGGTCGCGGTCGTCCCGGTCGTCGTGATCGTCACCGCGCGCTCCATCCGCCGTCCATCGTGTAGCTCGCGCCGGTCACCATCCCCGCGTCGTCGCCCGCCAGCCAGAGGGCGAGGCTCGCGACCTCGCGCGGCTCCACCAGCCGTTTGATCGCGGACTCGGTGAGCATGACCTTCTCGAGCACCTCCGCCTCGGGGATGCCGTGCACCCGCGCCTGGTCGGCGATCTGCCGCTCGACGAGCGGGGTGCGCACGTAGCCGGGGTCGATGCAGTTGCTCGTCACGCCGTGCTCCGCGCCCTCGAGCGCGGTGACCTTCGACAGCCCCTCCAGCCCGTGCTTGGCGGTCACGTAGGCCGACTTGAACGCCGAGGCCCGGAGGCCGTGCACGCTCGACAGGTTGATCACCCGCCCGAACCCGCGCTCGTACATCCCGGGCAGCACAGCGCGCAGCAGCAGGAACGGCGCCTCCACCATCAGCCGCAGGATGAGCGAGAAGTCGGCCGGGTCGAAGTCGACGATGGGGCTGACCCGCTGGATGCCGGCGTTGTTGACGAGGATGTCGGCGTCGAGCGTCAGCCCGGCCAGCGCGGCCGTGTCCGAGAGGTCGACCTGCCACGCCTCGCCGCCGATCTCGGCGGCCACGCGCTCGGCGGCGGAGCCGTCGACGTCGGCGACCACCACGGCGGCCCCGGCGGCGGCGAAGGCGGAGGCGCAGGCCGCGCCGATCCCGCTCCCGCCGCCCGTGACCACCGCGCGGCGGCCGGTCAGGTCCGTCCCTGCGGGCTGCGCGCCCGTCACCGGGCGACCGCCCCGCTGCGCGCCGACGCCGCGGCCGGCTCGTACTTCGCCGCGTCGGCGGCGTCCAGGGCGCGCAGCGACGACCCGCGGGTCTCGCGGAGGGTGAGCACGGCGACGGCGGTGATCACGCTGGCGACGACGATGTAGAGCGCGATCGGCAGCCAGGAGTCGTAGTCCTTCAGCCACTGCGTCGCCAGGATCGGGGCGAGCGAGCCCGCCAGGATGGAGGTCACCTGCGAGCCGAGCGAGACGCCCGAGTAGCGCATCCTGGTCGGGAACAGCTCGGCCATGATCGCCGGCTGCGGTGCGTACATGAAGGCGTGGAAGACGAGCCCGACGGTCACCGCGAGAACGATCAGCACGGGGTTGAGGGTGTCGAACAGCGGGAAGGCGAAGAACGCCCAGGTCGCGCCCAGCACGGCGCCGATCAGGTAGACCGGCTTGCGGCCGATCACGTCGCTCAGCCGACCGACCTGCGGGATGACCAGGAAGTGCACGATGTGCGCGATCAGCAGCGCCAGCAGGAGCTGGCTGGTGTCGTAGTCGTGCACGGCCTTCAGGTAGACGATCGTGAAGCTGACGACGATGTAGTACACGATGTTCTCGGCGAAGCGCAGGCCCATCGCCTGCAGCACGCCGCCCGGGTAGCGCTTGAGCACCTGGCCGACGCCGTACGAGCGGGACTGCTCAGCCTCGGCCTGCGCCTTCGCCTCCACGAAGATCGGCGCCTCGGAGACGTGCGTGCGGATGTAGAACCCGACGAGCACGATCACCGCCGACAGCCAGAACGCGATGCGCCAGCCCCAGCTGAGGAACGCCTCCGGCGACAGCACCCACGAGGTCACCAGAAGGACGACGGTCGCGAGCAGGTTGCCGACCGGGACGGCCGCCTGCGGCCAGCTCGACCAGAAGCCGCGCGAGCGGTCGGGGCTCTGCTCGGCCACCAGCAGCACAGCGCCTCCCCACTCGCCGCCGAGCGCGAAGCCCTGGATGAAGCGCAGCGCGACGAGCAGCGCGGGCGCCCAGTAGCCGACGGTCGCGAAGCCCGGCAGGCAGCCCATGAGGAAGGTCGCGGCGCCGACGATGATGATGGTCGCCTGGAGGGTCGGCTTGCGGCCGAACCGGTCGCCGATCTGGCCGAACACGATGCCGCCGAGCGGGCGGGCGAGGAAGCCGACCGCGTACGTGAGGAACGCCGCGATCACCCCGTCGAGCGGGGTGCCGCCCGCCGGGAAGAAGAACGTGCCGAAGACGAGGCTCGCGGCGGTCGCGTAGAGGAAGAACTCGTACCACTCGACGACGGTGCCGGCCATGGAGGCGGCGACGATGGTCTTGAGGCGCTTGCCGGCGGGGGCTGAGGCGCCCGCGACGGTGGGGTTGACGGTGTCCATGTCTCTCCTTCGATGTCGACGGTGACATCCGCCGATCAGTCTCACCGGCCTCCCGAGGCGAAGCAATGCCCAGTCATGCGAAGGCGGTGTGCATAATTGCACGCATGGAACCGTCGCCGCCGCCGGCCTCTCTGCCCGACCTCGCCAGGCGTCCCCGCTCGGACGACCTGCTCGTCCTGCTCGCCGTCGCCCGCGCCGGGCGCTTCTCGGGCGCCGCCGAGCAGCTCGGCGTCGACCACACCACCGTCTCGCGCCGCATCGCCGCCCTGGAGGACGCCCTCGGCGGTCGCCTGCTCACCCAGGCGGCGTCCGGCTGGGAGCTGACGCCGCTCGGCCACCAGGCGGCCGACACCGCCTCCCGCATCGAGGCGGCCGTCGCCGACCTCACCAGCCCCTCGGCCGAGCCGGACCCGATCCAGGGCGTCGTGCGGATGTCCGCGACCGACGGGTTCAGCGCCTACATCGCGGCGCCGGCCATCGCCGAGCTGCGGCAGCGGCATCCCGGGCTGTCGGTGGAGATCGTCACCGTCACCCGGCGCGCGCTGCAGTACCGCTCGGGGCTCGACATCGAGGTGGTCGTCGGCAACCCGCAGACCAAGCGCGCGCACATCGTCGAGCTCGGCTCGTACGCGCTGGGGATGTACGCGACGCGCGAGTATCTCGCGCGGGCGGGGACACCGCGCACCGCGGACGAGCTGATGACGCATCCGCTCGTCTACTTCATCGACTCGATCCTGCAGGTGGACGACCTCGACCTCCCGCGCCGCCTGGTGCCGCGGATGCGCGACTCGCTGACCTCGACGAACGTGTTCGTGCATGTGGAGGCGACGCGCGCGGGGGCGGGGATCGGCCTGCTGCCGTGCTTCATGGCCGACAGGCACGACGACCTCGTGCGGCTCTTGCCGGCGGAGTTCAACGAGCACCTGCCGTACTGGATGGTCGTGCGGCCCGACTCGCTGCGGATCGCCGCCGTCTCGGCGGTCGCCGACGCGCTGCGCGCCCGAGCGGCGGCCTTCGCGCCCGCCCTCGCCGGCCGCGCCCCCTGACCGCGACACCCGCTGCTGCCGGGCAACCGCCGAGTACGCGGATTCTCTGCGTACTCGACCGTTTCCCCGCGAATTCGCGCGTACTCGGCGGTTACTCGGCCGGGGCCGGGGCGGGGATGGGGGCCGGGAGCTGGTCTTTGGGGAGCTTGCGGACCTTCGTGCGGCGCTTGCGGCGGTCCGGGATCATCGAGCGCATCTCCTCCAGGCGGCCGAAGCACAGCAGGCGGTCGCCCGGCTCCAGCGTCACGCCGCTGCGCGGGTTGGGGATGACCGTCGTGCCGCGGTGCAGCGTGAGCACCGTGATGTCGCGGTCCCACAGCCCGGACTCCTTGATCGTCTTGCCGACGAGGTCGGCGTTCGTGTGCACGAGCAGCTCGGCCACGCCGTACCCCGTGGAGACCGTCAGGCGCTGCCGCACGTCGATCTCGGGGAACGCGACCTGATTGTCGATGAAGTCGATGATCGCGCCGGCGACGTCGAGCCCGGTCGCGCGCTCGATGCCCTCCAGCCCCGGGGAGGAGTTCACCTCCATCACCAGCGGTCCGTCGTTGCCCTCGAGCATGTCGACGCCGGCCACGCGGAGGCCCATGATCTGCGCCGACCGCACCGCGGCCTCCTGATACTCCGGCGAGAGGTCCACCTTCTCGACCGTGCCGCCGCGGTGCACGTTGGAGCGGAACTCGTCTCCGCTCGCCACCCGCCGCATGGCCGCGACGACCCGGTCGCCGACGACCAGCGCGCGGACGTCGCGTCCGCGGCTCTCCTTGATGAAGCTCTGGATGAGCACGTTCTGCTTGGTCGAGTGCAGCGTCTCGACGATCGCCTCCGCGATCTTGGCCTCGGGCGCCAGGATGACGCCGATGCCCTGCGTGCCCTCCAGCAGCTTGATGACGACGGGCGCGCCGCCCACCCGCTCGATCGCCATGCGCACGTCGGCGCGGCTGTTGACGAAGGCGGTGGCCGGCATCCCGATGTTGTGACGCGACAGGATCTGGTTGGCGCGCAGCTTGTCCCGCGAGTTCGTGATGCCGTTGGCGGTGTTCGGCGTGTACACGTCCATCTGCTCGAACTGGCGCACGACGGCCGTGCCGAAGTAGGTGATCGAGTTGCCGATCCGCGGCAGGATCGCGTCGTAGTCCGACAGCAGCCGGCCCCGGTACTGGAGGTCCGGCTCGTCACCCGAGAGGTCGATCGCGAACCGCAGGGTGTTCAGCACCTTCACGTCGTGCCCGCGCTCCAGCGCGGCCGCGCGCAGTCGACCGGTCGAGTACGACTGCGGAGCACGCGAGAGGATGGCGAGTTTCAACTTCAGGCTCCTGACAAGATGGGGGGATGGCTCAGGACTCCCATTCAAACACCACCGCGGGCGAGGCGGCGGTGGCCGGATCGACCGTCGTGGGCTGGCGCGAATGGGCCGAGCTGACCTCCATCGGAGTGCCCTGGATCAAGGTGAAGGTCGACACCGGCGCCCGCAGCTCGGCGCTCCACGCGTACGACGTGCAGGAGCTGCCAGGCGACCGCGTCCGCTTCACCGTGCAGCCGTGGCAGGACTCCGACGCCGACGCGACCGTGGTCGAGTGCGCGGTGCACGACCGGCGGCAGGTGCGCAGCTCGTCCGGGCACGTGGAGGACCGGATCGTCGTCCTCCTGGAGCTCACCCTCGCCGGTCGCACCGTCGTCGCCGAGACGACCCTGAGCAACCGCGACCAGATGGGCTTCAAGATGCTCGTCGGCCGGGAGGCGCTGCGCCGCGGCTTCGTCGTCGACCCCGGTGCGTCGTTCGTCGGAGGGCGGGCGCCGCGGGAGGTCCGTCGCCGCAACCGCGGGCGGCAGTAGAGCAGCGGAGCCGGCTCGTCGAGGGGCGGCGGGGCACGCCAGGACGGCTAGGCCGCAGCGCGTCCTCGGCGCTCGCCGCGTCCGCCGCGTCGCGCCCACACCAGCGCCGGCACCAGCAGCAGCGCGAGCACCCCGCCCGCCAGCGACAGCGTGGCGTAGTCGGTGGCCGCCATCACCATCCCGGAGGCCGCACCTCCTCCGGCCCCGGCGAGGGCGACCAGCACGTCGATCGAGCCCTGGGTGCGGGCGCGGATCGCGGTCGGCGTCGCGTCGACGACCAGCGCGGTGCCGGCGATGAGTCCGAAGTTCCACCCCAGCCCGAGCAGCGCGAGGGCGAGCACGATCATCCCGAACGAGTCCGCGGGCGCCAGCGCGGCGACGATCCCGGCGAGCAGCAGCGTGACGCCGGAGGCGGCGGCCATCGGGAGGCGCCCGACCCGGTCCACGAGCCAGCCCGTGACCAGGCTCGGCAGGTACATGGCGCCGATGTGCACGCCGATCACGACGCCGACGGCCGACAGCTCGAAGTGGTGGGCGCGCATGTGCACGGGCGTCATCGTCATGATCGCGACCATCGCGATCTGGGTGAGGACCATCACGGTCGCGCCGACGAACGCGCCGGGGCCGGGCCGCACGCGGGCGGCGTCCGCTTCCGGGGTTGCGGCGGGCCGTTCGGGACCGGCCGGGGACGGGGCGTCGGCACCGGCCGCCACGGTCCGGTCCGCGTCGGCACCGCTCGCGTTCGTCCCGCCCGCGTCGCCGCCTCCCGCCTGCTGAGCCGCGGTGGCGGGCTCCGCCTCCACCCGGGCCAGCTCCCGAGCGACGAGGTAGGGGTCGGGTCGCAGCAGCACCAGCAGCACGGCGCCCGCGGAGAGGTAGGCGGCCGCCGCGAGCAGGAACGGCCCGGCCAGCGCCGGCAGCCCCAGCCCGACGGCGAGTCCGCCGAGCGGGTCGACGAGGTTCGGCCCGGCGACCGCGCCGAGCGTCGTGGAGACCAGCGCGACGCTGACCGCGAGCCCCCGCTGGGCGGGCAGGGCGAGGTCGGTGCCCGCGTAGCGCGCCTGGAGGTTGGTGGCCGATCCGGCGCCGTAGACGAAGAGGGAGACGAACAGCAGCGGGAGGGTGCCGGTCGCCGCGGCGACGACGGTCCCGATCGCGCCGAGGCCCGCGGCGGCGAAGCCGAGACCGAGACCGCCCCGCCGGCCGAGCCGCTGCGTGACGCGACCGACGACGAAGGCGGTCAGCGCGGCTCCCAGCGTGAACAGCGCGGTCGGCACACCGGCGAGCGTGTCGGAGCCGAGCAGCTGCTGCGCGAGCAGCGCGCCAACGGTGATGCCCGCCGCGAGCCCCGCCCCGCCGAGCACCTGGCTGATCACCACGACCGTGAGGGTGCGCCGCTGCAGGGCGCGGCGGGCCGCGTCGTCGCCGACCAGGGAGCGGGCCGCGGCGCCGGGGTCGGAGGGGATCGTCTGCGGGCCGGGCACAGCGCCACGCTAGCGGGTCTCGCGCCGGGCGCGCGCGGACGCGTACAGTCGGCGCCGGACCGGGAGGCGGGCATGGCGACGACCGAACCCTCGCGAGAGACCCTGCGTCAGCTGCGCACCTGGCGCAGGGAGGCCGCGACCTACGACACCACGATGGCGAAGACCGAGCGCGGGCTGCTCGCGGGGACCCGCGAGTGGATCGGCGCCCGCGCGGCCGGCCGGGTGCTGGAGGTGGCCGTCGGGACCGGCCGCACCCTCCCGTACTACCGCGATGTCGTCTCCCTCACCGCCATCGACCTGACGCCGGAGATGCTGGCCGTCGCGCGCAGCCGCGCCGCGCACGCGGGCATCGAGGTGGAGTTCGCCGAGGCCGATGCGGAGGCGCTCCCGTTCGCGGACGAGCGCTTCGACACCGTCGTGTGCGCGCTCGCCCTGTGCTCCATCCCCCGCCCCGGCACCGCCGTCGCGGAGATGCGGCGCGTGCTGGTGCCGGGCGGCACCCTCCTGCTCGTCGACCACATCGGCAGCACGTGGCCGCCGGTCTACGCGCTGCAGTGGCTGGTCGAGCGGTACAGCATCCCGGTCAGGGGCGAGCACCTGACGCGAAGGCACGTGGCGAGGGTCGAGGCCGCCGGGTTCCGGGTGGTCGAGCGCGAGCGCCTGAAGGCGGGGATGGTGGAGCGGATCCGCGCCGTCAGGCCGTGAGCCCGAGCTCCTCCCGCCAGTGCGCCAGGAACTCGGCGCCGGCCTCGTCGTGGATCGCGTCGCCGATCGTGATGACCTCGTAGGGGCGGTCGAGCACGCCGTCGGCGGGGCGCACATCCACATGCGCGACGTCGTAGCCGGCCGCGTGCACGTAGTCGGCCATCTTGTAGTCGCTGCGGGAGTCGCCCACCGAGCGCCAGCGCCGCGGCAGCGGGCCGCGCGCCGCGAAGTAGTCGAAGGCGCGCTGGGCGCCCCGGTCCTTGTCGAGCAGGACCGACTCGATGTCGGTGGAGATGATGGTCGGGTCGATGCGGAACGGGATGCGCCCCTCCGCATCCGGCTTCTCGCGCGACCCGTAGCGCAGGCCGAGGCCCAGGCCGGTGAGGAGGTCGAAGGCGGCGTCCTCGAACCGGCCCTGCGCCTCCTTGTAGGTCGCCGGGTCGACGTCGGTGCGCTGCTCGACGGAGATCATCGCGCGCTTGGTCTCGTCGAAGAACATCGTGTCGGCGAATCCCTCGCGCACGAGGTCGCGCACCCCGTCGACCGCGGCCGGCGGGAACGCGACGCTCTCGTCGACGGTGACCTCGCCCATCCCGTCGCCCGTGATCGCCGCCCAGGCGCCGCCCTTCTCGAAGACGCCGAAGACGCGGGCGCCGTCCTGCTCCAGCGCCTCCCCGAGCCCGGCCGCGCACAGGGGCGTCACGACCTGGTGGCGGATGAAGTCGGCAGAGCGCCCGGTGATGAACGCGATCGGCACGCCGGCGGCGGCCATCGCGACGAGGTCGGTGACGATGCTCGGGATGCTGATGGAGCGGGTGACCGGGCTCGCGATGGGCCCGTCGACGTCGAAGAGGAGTCCGAGGTTGTGCACGCCTCCATCATCCCGCGCCGAGCGTGCCCGGTCGTCCTTCCCCCGTCGAGGTGGTGGGGGGGGGCCCCCCCCCCCCCCCCCCCGCGGGGGGGGGGGGGGGGGGCGGGCGGGGCCACAACCGGTTCAGCTCCGAGGCCCCGCGCGTATGTTGGGGGCCGTGGATGGACGCGTGCTTCTCGACCGCTACGAGCTCGGCGACGGGCTCGGGCACGGCGGCATGGCCACGGTCTACCGTGGCTACGACCGGCAGCTCGGGCGCGATGTGGCGATCAAGCTCTTCGCGCCGGGGACCGCGGTCGACGACGTGCGCCGCCGCACCGAGGCGTCGTCGCTCGCGCGGCTGAGCCATCCCCACCTCGTCGCCCTGTACGACGCCCACCTGGCCGAGCCGGGGGACGAGACGCCGAGCTTCCTCGTGATGGAGCTGGTCGACGGCGAGGACCTGCGCACGCGCCTCGACCGCGGCCCGCTGCCGACGGGCGAGGTCGTCGCCGTGCTGGCCGGCATCGCGGAGGCGCTGGTCGTCGTGCACGACCACGGCATGGTGCACCGCGACCTGAAGCCCGCCAACATCCTGATCGCCGAGCCGGGCATTCCGGGCGCCGCCCCGCCGGTCAAGCTGGCCGACTTCGGCATCGCGCACCTGCTCGGCACCGAGCGCGTGACGGGTACCGGACTCGTCATGGGGACCGCCGCGTACCTCAGCCCCGAGCAGGCGGGCGGCGAGGACCCAGGACCCTCCGCCGACATCTACGCCCTCGGCCTGGTCGTGCTGGAGACGCTGACCGGCGTGACCGAGTACCCCGGAAGCCCGGTGGAGGCGGTGACGGCCCGCGCCGCCCGCGACCCGCGCATCCCCGCCGGTCTGCCGGAGGACTGGCGCGGGCTGCTGGCGGCGATGACCGCCCGCGACCCCGCCCTGCGCCCGACCGCGCTGGAGGTGGCGGTCTCGGCCCGAGAACTCGGCCCGCAGCTGGCGGGCTGGGCGGGTCCGACCGCGCCGGTCGACGTGCCGACGGAGGCGATGGACGCGCCGACGGCGGGTGCGGGCCGAGTTCTCG
>NZ_JBPGXM010000097.1:0-15373 GCF_056755495.1 Leifsonia sp. KNZ12-8B | reverse complement strand
AGATGTGTATAAGAGACAGCCTCGTACGCCTGCCCGTTCTCCTGCACCGCGAGGCGCAGCGGCACCTCGGCCCTGCGGCCGGACACCTCGACGGCGGCCGCCGCGATCCGCTCGCCGTCGTGCGTGACGACCACGTCGAGCACCGAGCCGGCCGGCAGCGGGCGCGAGAAGCGCAGCGTCGCGGTGACCTCGCCCGCCGGGACGTCGGCCACCCAGTGCAGCTGCTCGACGTGCGCGGCCGCGACGCCCTCCAGCCACACCGGCTGCCAGATGCCCGTCGTGCGGTGGTACCAGATCGAGTGCGGCTGGCGGCGCCAGTCCTGCTTGCCGCGCGGCTGGGAGACGTCGGCGGGGTCGTCCTCCGCGCGCACGACCACCGTGGCCCGCTCGCCATCGATCAGGTCGGTGATGTCGAAGGAGAACGGCGTGGACCCGCCCTCGTGCCGCCCGGCGAGCCTCCCGTCGACCCACACCGCGCAGCGGAAGTCCACCGCGCCGAAGTGGAGGAGGATGCGCTCGCCGGCCGGCAGCTCCGCCCGCTCGATCACGCGGCGGTACCAGACGACCGGGTGGAAGCCGGTGTCGCCGATGCCGGAGGCGGGCGACTCGAAGGGGAAGGGGATCAGGATGGTGTCGCCGAAGCCCGCGGCGGCGTCGCTGCGCTCCCAGTGCTCGGACAGCCCGCGGTCGTCGTCGTCGAAGGCGAATCCCCACGGCCCTGACAGGTCGGTCCACTCCGGCCGTACGAGCTGGGGGCGCGGATGGGTGCCGTCGAGCCGGGAGGCGAGGGGGAGGCCGGGCGCCGCGTCCGGCAGGGCGTCGGCGATGGCGAGTTCGTCGCTGAGCATCACCCCAGCATGCCGCATCCATCCAGCGCTGTAAAGCGGCGAGGAACGACCGATCAGGACGCGGCGGAGCTCTCGCGTTCGACCAGCGAGAACGCGGCCAGCTCGTGCCTGCCCATGCCGTCGTGCCCCTCGATCCGCTCCAGCAGCATCTCGAGCGCCCGCGCGGCGAGGCCGCGCAGGTCCGGCGCGATCGAGGTCAGCGACGGGTACGTGACGGCGGTCATCGGGGTGTCGTCCCAGCCCGTGATCGCGACATCGTCCGGCACGTGGAGGCCGCGCTCCTGCAGGGCGCGCAGCGCTCCGATCGCGGCCAGGTCGTCGCGGCAGACCAGGCCGTCGAAGCGCAGGCCGCGGTCCAGGGCCGCGCCGACGGCGTGCGCGGCGGCGGCGGCCGACACCGTCTCCGACGCGATGAGCAGCTCGGGCCGGGCGGTCAGCCCGGCCTCCTCGAGCGCGTGCTGATAGCCGGCGATGCGCAGCTGGGAGGTGCGGGTGGGCCCGCGCTCCTCATGGCCGGCGAAGGCGATCCGCCGCCTCCCGAGGGCGAGCAGGTGCTCGGTGGCCGCGGTCGCCGCCGCCACGTTGTCGATCATGATGCGGTCCAGCGTCAGCGGGGCAGCGTTCTCGCCGAGGACGACGATCGGCACGTCGGTCCGGCTCTGCGCCAGCTCGGCGGAGTTCATGACGCTCGGCTGGAACAGCATCCCGTCGACCAGCCCGGACTCGCTCGCCGTCACGACAGCGCGCTCGCCCTCCAGCGTGCCCTCGGTCTGCTCCAGCAGCACCCGGTAGCCGCGGCGCTCCGCCTCGTCGGCGACCACGCGCGCGAGCTGGGCGAAGTACGGCAGCGTCACGTCGGCGAAGGCCAGCGCGAGCAGGCCGGTCCGGCCGGTCGCCAGCCGCCGTCCCATGATGTTGGGCCGGTAGCCGAGCTCGTCGATCGCCTTGCGCACGCGCTCCCGCATCTTGGGGCTGACGTGCGGGTAGTCGTGGACCACGTTCGAGACGGTCTTCATCGAGACGCCCGCGTACTCAGCGACATCCTGCAGTCTCACGGCCATCCGGAACCCCCTCGCCTTCCGCCGGTGTTCACGGCGGGCCAGCTCACTTTACAGCGCAGGCCGCTTGACGACGAACGTATAGCGCTGTAAATTCGCGGAACATGCATAGCGCCGCCACCGGGCGGCGGCATGACCCGCCGCGGGGCGGGCTGCACTCAAGGGAGAGAGATCACATGAAGATGCGTACAGCCGCACGTGCGATCGCGATCGCGGCAACCGTCGGCCTCGGCCTGGCGCTCACCGCGTGCGGCGGAAGCGGGGGCTCGGGAGGCGCGGAGGTCTCCTCGGGCGACTACAAGGGCCCGAAGGTCACCATCAGCTTCTGGAACGGCTGGACCGGCGGCGCAGCACCCGTCCTGGTCCCGAAGCTGATCGACAAGTTCAACTCCGAGCACGACAACATCGTCGTCAAGGACGTCCCGATGGAGTGGGCGGACATCGCGCGCAAGATGCCGCTCGCGATCAAGGCCGGCAAGGGCCCGGATGTCGCGGTCGGCCACGGCGACGACATCGCCACCTACGCGGCGCAGGGCCTCGTGCTCAAGGCCGACTCGATCGTGAAGTCCCTGGGCTACAAGGCGAGCGACTTCCCGGAGGGACTGCTCGACGCCGGCCAGTACAACGGCAGCCAGTACGCGGTGCCGTGGAGCGTCACCCCGCTCGGCCTCTTCGCCAACAAGTCGGTGCTCACCTCGGCCGGGGTCGACGCGGAGAAGCTGCCGGCCGACAAGGAGTCCTACCTCGCCGCGCTCGACAAGCTGAAGGCGGCCGGTGTGCAGGGCGAGTGGGTGGACGGCTACGTCTTCACCGGCACGTTCGAGTTCCAGTCGCTGCTGTGGCAGTTCGGCGGCGACCTCTACAACGAGGACGTCAGCAAGGCCACCTTCAACTCCGACGCGGGCGTCAAGGCGCTCACCTGGATGACCGACCTGATCAAGAACGGCTACAGCCCGAAGGACGTCGCCCAGGACGGCAACATCAACGCCCTGATCGCCGGCAAGACCGCCTTCAACTGGAACGGCGTCTGGCAGACGACGAACACCGCGTTCGACAAGCTGCAGTGGCAGGCCGTCGCCGTGCCGCAGATCGGCACCGAGAAGGCCGTCTGGTCGAGCTCCACGCACTGGATGTTCGCCAACAACAAGGGCCAGGACAAGAACAAGACCGCGGCCGCCGCGACCTTCGTCAAGTGGATGAACGACCACTCCGCCGACTGGCCGCAGACCGGTGAGCTCCCGGCCAAGAACACGGTCCGCAACAACCCGAAGCTGCTGGAGACGTACCCGAACCTCAAGCCGTTCCTCGACGAGCTCGAGTACGCGCACTACGAGACCTCGGCCCCGGGCATCACGACCGTGGGCGCCACCATCACCACGGCGGTCAACGAGGCCATCACCGGCAAGAAGTCGCCGAAGGAGGCGCTGGACGACGCGGTTCAGAAGGCGGACACCCTCCTCAAGCAGAACCAGCAGAAGTACGGCACCGGGAAGTAACGTGACCGGCACCGCACCCCTCGTGGGGGCGCCCGGGCGCCCGCGCGGCCCCCCCCCCCCCCCCCCCCCCCCCCCCCCCCCCCCCCCCCCCCCCCCCCCCCCCCCCCCCCCCCCCCCCCCCCCCCCCCCCCCCCCCCCCCACGCCCGCGCCGCGCCGACGGCCGCAGCCGCACCGGCAAGCGCCGGACCGGCACGGCCTACATCTTCCTGGCGCCGTTCCTCATCCTGTTCGCGGTGTTCGTGCTGTATCCGTCGGTCTTCGGCCTCTGGATCAGCCTCACGAACTGGAGCCCCTTCCGCGTCGACCAGTCCTTCATCGGGCTGCAGAACTACATCGACCTGTTCACGCCGGGCTCCGCGACCTCCGGCGACTTCTGGCAGTCGATGCTGGCGACCTTCATCTTCACCGTCGGCAGCGTCCCCTTCCTGCTGATCGTCCCGCTGCTGGTGGCGGTGCTGCTGAACCAGAGGATCCGCGCGGGATCGTTCTTCCGCGGCGTCTTCTTCGCACCGTACGTGCTCGGTGTCGCCGTCATCGGCGTGATCTGGAAGTACCTGCTCGACACCCAGTCCGGCATCGTCAACCACCTGCTCGGGATGATCGGCCTGCCCGACAACCTGCCGTGGACGGTCGACGTGCCGTGGGCCTGGTTCACCCTCGTCGGCGTGACGGTCTGGTGGACGATGGGCTTCAACACCGTCATCATCCTCGCCGGACTCAAGGGCATCAGCGCCGACCTCTACGAGGCGGCGGCGCTCGACGGCGCGGGAGCGGTGCGGCAGTTCTTCAGCGTCACGCTGCCCGGGCTGCGCCCGGTCATGACCTTCGTGGTGACCATCACCATCCTGGCGAGCGCCAACATGTTCGGGCAGTCGTTCCTCATCACCAAGGGCGGTCCCGGCAACACGACCAGGACGGCGATCATGTACATCGCCGACCAGGGCCTCTCGCAGAACAACATGGCCGCCGCCTCCGCGATGAGCTATGTGCTGTTCGCCTTCCTCGCGATCATCAGCATCATCAACTTCCGCCTGCAGCGCGAGCGGGCAGAGAAGAGCGCCTCATGACGACGACGACCACCCCTGACCTCGAGCAGGCGGAGGCGGGCCGCGCGGTGCCGCAGCGGCGCAGGCAGACGCCGCAGGCCGCGCTCCGCAAGAGCGTGCTCTACGCGGTGCTGATCGTGCTGGCGCTGATCATCATCCTGCCGCTGTTCTGGATCCTGATGACGTCGTTCAAGACCGACGGCGACGCCATCAGGAACCCGTACTCGGCGATCCCGAACCCGTTCTCGATCGAGGCGTACACGACGCTGTCGAGCGGGCAGCAGCCGGTGTTCCGCTGGTTCCTCAACAGCCTGGCGGCGGCGGCGCTGCAGACGGTCATCATCCTGGTCACGGCCTCGATGGCGGCCTACGCGCTCGCCCGGCTGGAGTTCTGGGGCAAGCGGATCGTGTTCGGCCTGATCGTCGCGACCCTGCTGGTGCCTCCGGTCATCTTCCTCATCCCGAACTACCTGATCGTGCAGAACCTGGGCTGGCTCGACAGCATCTGGGCGATCACGATCCCGGGGGCGGCGAGCGCGTTCGGCGTCTTCTTCCTGCGGCAGTTCTTCGTGGGGCTGCCCGTGGAGATCGAGGAGGCCGCGCGCATCGACGGCGCCGGCGACATCCGCATCTTCCTGCAGATCGTCCTCCCGCTCGCGAGGCCGGCCCTCGCGACGCTGGCGGTGCTGAGCTTCCTGTCGAACTGGAACGACTTCCTGTGGCCGGTCTACGTGCTGCTCAGCCCGGAGAACCTCACGCTCCAGCCCGGTCTGTCGCAGCTGCAGGGCGCGTACTCGACGCACTACGCCATCGTCATGGCCGGGGCGGTGATCGCGTCCGTGCCGGTGCTCATCCTGTTCTTCTTCGCGCAGAAGCAGATCGTGGAGAGCGTCGCCACCAGCGGGGTCAAGGGATGAGCCGGGCGCGGGCGGCCGTCGCGCTCGGCGCGGCCGTGCTCGCGGTGGCGGCGCTGGGCGGATGCTCGTCCGGCGCCGCACCGGAGGGCGGCGCGACGGACGCGGCGACCCCCGCGCCGTTCCAGATCGACAGCGACTTCCCCGACCCGGGCGCGCTCGTCGTCGGCGACACGGTCTACGCCTACGCCACCAACGTGCCCGGCACGAATGTGCAGGTCGCGACGAGCGAGGACATGACGTCGTGGACCGTCAGCGACACCGACGCGCTGCCGGAGCTGCCCTCGTGGGCGTCGCCCGGCAAGACGTGGGCGCCCGGCCCCGCGCGGCTGGCCGACGGGCGCTACGCGCTCTACTTCACGGCCGCCGACACCGCGAGCAAGCATCAGTGCATCGGCGTCGCCTTCGCGGACGACCCGGCCGGCCCCTTCACCTCGACGGCCGACAAGCCGCTGGTGTGCCCGGTGGACGAGGGCGGTGCGATCGACGCGAGCGTCGTCGCCGACACGGACGGCAGCCGGTACCTGGTCTGGAAGAACGACGGCAACTGCTGCGGCTACGACACCTGGCTGCAGCTCGCACCGCTCGCCGCGGACGGCGCCTCCCTCACCCGAGAGCCGGTGCGCCTGATCAAGCAGACGCAGGAGTGGGAGGGGAACCTCGTGGAGGCGCCCGTCATCGTCCGCCACGGCGACGAGTACGTGCTGCTCTACTCCGCCAACGACTACGGCGGCGGCTCCTACGCGACCGGCATCGCCACGGCGACGGCGCTGACCGGGCCGTACACCAAGGAGAAGGAGCCGCTGCTGTCCACCACGGGCTCCGGCGGCGCCTACGTGGGCCCGGGAGGCGCGGACCTGGTGACGTTCCAGGGCCGCGACTGGATGCTGTTCCACTCCTGGGACGACGCCGTCGTCTACCGCGGCATGCACGCCGTGCCGGTGACCTGGAAGGACGGCCTGCCGACGCTCGACACCGGGGCTGCGGAATGACGCACCGGCACCTCCACGTCGCCGGGCACTGGGGTCCGGTGTGGGACGGGTACTTCGCCGACCCGTTCGTGCTGCGCCTCCCCGACGGAGGCTACGTCGCCTACGGCACGCACCCCGGCCGTGAGGACGAGCGGGTCTTCGAGGCGCTGCGCTCGCCCGACCTGGTGCACTGGGAGAGCGCGGGCGCGGTGCTGGAGCGCCTCCCCGCCTCCTTCGGTGACGACTACTGGGCGCCGGAGGTGGCGTACGCCGACGGCGCCTACTGGATGTACTACTCGGTGGGCCGCGGGATCGAGGGCCACCACCTCCGCGTCGCCCGCGCCGAACGCCCGGAGGGCCCGTTCCGGGACCTCGGCGTGAACCTCACCGCGGGGGAGGTGTTCGCCATCGACGCGCACCCGTTCCGCGACGAGGACGGCCGCTGGTACCTCTTCTTCGCCCGCGACGTGCTCGACCACGACCGGCCGGGCACGCACCTCGCGGTGGCGCCGCTCGACGACGGCATGACCGCCTTCGCCGGTCCCGTCGTCGCCGCCCTGACCCCGGACGCCGACTGGCAGCTCTATGAGCGCGACCGCGAGATCCACGGCCGCCGCTACGACTGGCACACGCTGGAGGGGCCGGCGGTGCTGCACCGCGACGGCCGCTACTGGCTGACGTACTCCGGAGGAGCGTGGACCGGCCCCGGCTACGCCGTGGGCGTCGCGGTCGCCGACCACCCGCTCGGACCCTGGGAGCACGTCGCGCAGCCTCCGCTGCTCAGCACGCGCGACGGTCTCCGCGGCCCCGGTCACAACTCGCTCACCGTCGCGCCCGACGGCTCCGACATCATCGCGTTCCACTCCTGGGACGCGGAGGCGACCAGCCGGATGCTGCACCTGGGCCGGCTGGAGCTGACGCCCTGAGGGGCGCGGCGAACCGGGCCTGAGAACCACGATGCCGGGCGGTGCGGAGGCTAGGGTCCTCTGCACAGCCCGGCATACGTTCGGGGTTACGATCGGGTGATTGTTCGGGTTCCCCCGACCGCTCTTGAAGCATAGCCGAGAAGGGGTCCTCCATGTCGGCACAATGGAGGACAATTTTGTACCCCACTCGTCCCCAGTGCAGGGGGTGAGTCGAGGCGGCTCAGGCCTGCAGCTCGTGGACGAGCGCCGCGACGAAGTCGTCGATGTCCTGCTCGGTGGTGTCGAACGAGCACATCCAGCGCACCTCGTTGCGGGCCGCATCCCAGTCGTAGAACCGGAAGTGCTCGCGCAGCCGGTCCGCGACGCCCGCCGGGAGGGTCGCGAAGACGCCGTTCGCCTGCGTCGCCTGGCTGAAGCCGACGCCCCGGATGCTGCCGTCGGCGATGCCCGCCTCCAGCGCTCCGCGCAGCCGAGCGGCCATCGCATTGGCGTGCGAGGCCGAGCGGAGGTACAGGTCGTCCGTCAGCAGCGCGATCAGTTGCGCCGAGATGAACCGCATCTTCGACGCCAGCTGCATGTTGAGCTTGCGGAGGTAGATGAGCCCCTCCGACGCCTCCGGGTTCAACACGACGACGGCCTCGCCGTAGAGCATGCCGTTCTTGGTGCCGCCGAAGCTCAGGACGTCGACCCCGGCGTCGGTGGTGAACGCGCGCAACGGCAGGCCGAGGGTGGCGGCCGCGTTGGCGATGCGGGCGCCGTCCATGTGCAGCTTCATGCCCTTCGCGTGCACGTGATCGGCGATCGCGCGGATCTCCTCGACCGAGTACGCGGTGCCCAACTCGGTGGTCTGGGTGATGGAGACCACGAGCGGCTGGGCGCGGTGCTCGTCGCCCCAGCCCCACGCCTCCTGATCGATCAGTTCGGGGGTGAGCTTGCCGTCGGGGGTGTCGATCGTGAGGAGCTTGATGCCGGCCACCCGCTCGGGGGCACCGGCCTCGTCCGTGTTGATGTGCGCGGTCTTCGCGCAGATCACGGCACCCCAGCGGGGGAGCATCGACTGCAGCCCGACGACGTTGGCGCCGGTCCCGTTGAAGACGGGGAAGACCTGCACGCCATCGCCGAAGTGCTCGGCGAACACCTCGTGCAGGCGCTCGGTGTAGACATCCTCGCCGTAGGCGATCTGGTGGCCCTGGTTGGCGGCGGCGATGGCGTCGAGGATCTCGGGGTGCACGCCGGCGTAGTTGTCGGACGCGAACCCGCGGAGGTTCAGGTCGTGGAGTTGGAGTGTCACCCGTCCATCCTCCCATTTCCGCGTACGCCGTTCGCACGGCGTCCGCACATGTCATATACATATGTCAGAGCTAGCATGGCGGGGTGACCTCCCTCGTCGACTTCCACCTGCTGGAGCGCCCGCACCGCGTGGCGTTCAGCGGGATGTCCGACGAGCAGGTGGAGGCCATCGCCCACGCGTGGCGTCGGTGCGGCGTGCAGCCGGTCGGGCGCGGCGACGATCGCGACGCCCGGTCGGCTGCGCTGTCGGCCGCGCTGACCTCGCACCCCGCGGAGGTACGGGTCGGCGCGGACATCGTGTCGCCCGACTTCGGCGAGCTGACCGCCCGGCTGGCGTCGGCGCTGACCAGGGAGGCCATCCTGCGTCGTGCGCGCGACCTCCTGCTGCTCCACGCCGCCGCCGTCTGCGACCCGGTCAGCGGGCGCACCGTGGCGCTGGTCGGGCCGTCCGGACAGGGCAAGACGACCGCCGCGCGCGTGCTCGCGGAGCGCTGGGGCTACGTGACCGACGAGACGGTCGCCCTCCGCGATGACGCCTCCGTCGTGCCGTTCCCGCGCCCGCTCTCGGTGGTCGACGGGCGGCCCGGCCGGCCGAAGCTGCAGCTCGGCCCCGACGAGCTCGGGCTTCGCCGGATCGGCGCCCCGCCGCACCTCGTCGGAATCCTGCTGCTCGACCGTCGGCCCGCAGGAGGCGCCGGGCACGGACCGCGGGTCTCGCGCCTGCCGCTCCACGCGGCCGTGGGCGACCTCGTCCCCCAGATCAGCGCGCTGTCGGCGCGGCCGAACGGGCTGCGGAGGCTGAGCGCCGTCATCGACGCCTGCGACGGCGTGAGCAGCGTGCGCTACACCGACGCGTCCGAGCTGGCCGACCTGGTGCGCCCGCTGCTGGAGTGGCCGCGCCCGACCGCTGCGGAGCCGCGCTTCGCCCAGTCCCTCGACGCGCAGACCCTGCCGGACGGCGACCGGCTCGTGGTGCTGGCGGGGGAGCGGGTCGCCGTGCTCGACGGGATCGCACCGGTGATCTGGCAGGCGTGCGCGCGCTCCGCGTCCATCCCGGCCCTCGTCGGCAGCGTGCTGCGGGCGCACGGGTCGCCGAGCGGCGGGACGCCGGTGGCCGACGTCGTCGCCGTGATCCGGTCGCTCGCGGACGCGGGGCTGCTGACGCGCGTCGCGTGATGGTGCGGCGCTCGTTCTGGCGGGCTGAGTTCTCGCGGGCTCAGGCCTCGCGGGCTCAGGCCTCGCCGAGCGGGAGGCGCACCCCGTTGACCGCGGCGGCCTCCGCCGACCACAGCGCCACGACCTCCTCGCCGAGCCGCTCCTCCAGACCCGCCAGCGTCTTCACGACGAAGATCGTCGCCGCCGACTGCGGGGCCTGTTTGGCGAGCCCCTGCGCGAGCGCGCGGGTCCACGCGTCGGCGGCGGCCTTGGCGGCGGCGTAGTTCGCGCCTCCCGCGTAGGGGTGGTCCACGGCGGTGGACGAGACCATCGCCATCCGGCCCGCGGGCGAGGCGACAATGTCGTCGTAGAACGCGCGCGTGGTGTTCCGCAGCGTGCGGAACCCGCGCTCCAGGAACTCCCAGTCCTCGTCGGTCTGCCCGGCGATCCCGCCTCCGCCGCGCCAGCCGCCTACCAGGTGCACGAGGCCGTCGATGCGGCCCGCCTCCTCGTGGATGCGGGCCGCCAGCCCGGCGACGGCGTCAGGGTCGGCGAGGTCGCAGACACGGGTCTGGACGCCGGGGACGGCGGTCTCGAGCGCCGCCAGCGCCTCCGGCCGGGTGCCGACGGCGAGGACCGTGGCGCCCGCGCCGATCAGCGCACGCGACACGGCCTCGCCGCTGGTGCTCGTCGCCCCCGCGACGAGCACCAGGCGGCCGGCGAGCGGACGGTCGCTCACGCGTCCGTGGTGCCGGTGATGCCGGCGGTGGACTCGATGACGCCCGCCATCTTCTTGTTCAGCGCCTCGTAGAACATCGAGAGCGGGAACTCGTCGTCCAGCACCTGGTCGGTGTAGCCCTTCGGCGGCCCGGCGAGCACCTCGTCCGACAGCCCGCGCGCCCAGTTGGAGGCGGGGTGCGGCGTCAGCGTCTCGGTGAGCATCTCGTAGGCGGCCAGCCAGTGCGCGACCTTCGGCCGGTCGATCGAGCGCCAGTAGAGCTCGTTGATCCGGTCGCTGAGCGCGACGACCACGTCGGGGACGTTCTCCCAGTCGATGGTGAGCTGGGTGTCGGTCCAGTGCAGGACATCGTGCTGGTGCATCCACGCGAACAGCAGCTGCCCGCCGAGACCGTCATAGTTCCGCACCCGGCTGCCGGTGATGGCGAACCGGAAGATGCGGTCGAAGATCACGGCGTACTGCACCAGGTGGGCGTGGTCGCGGATGGCCCGCTGCGCCTCCGACAGCTCGGCGTCCGGCAGGGCGGAGAGCTCCCGCTCCAGCTTCACCGACTCGCGGAAGGCGGTCAGATCGCAGCGCAGCTCCTCCAGCGAGTACAGGAAGAACGGCATCCGCTGCTTGATCATGAACGGGTCGAACGGCAGGTCGCCGCGCATGTGGCTGCGGTCGTGGATGATGTCCCACATCACGAAGGTCTCCTCCGTGAGCGTCTGGTCGTCCAGCATCGCGGCGGCATCGGCAGGGAGTTCGAGCTTCGTGATCTCGGCGGCCGTGCGGACGACCCGGCGGTACCGGGCGGCCTCGCGGTCCTGGAAGATCGCACCCCAGGTGAACTGCGGGATCTCGCGCATCGCCACCGTCTCGGGGAACAGCACCGCCGAGTTGGTGTCGTAGCCGGGCGTGAAGTCGACGAAGCGGAGGGCGACGAACAGCTTGTTGCCGTACTCGCCCGCCTCCAGCTCGGCGATGAACTCCGGCCAGATGACCTCGACGAGCACCGCCTCCACGAGCCGGTTCGCACTGCCGTTCTGCGTGTACATCGGGAAGACGACGAGGTGCCCCAGGCCGTCGACGCGGTGCTGCTGCGGCTGGAACGCGTTCAGCGCGTCGAGGAAGTCCGGGATGCCGAAGCCCTCGTCGCGCCAGCGGCGGAAGTCCGCCTGCAGCGCGGTCAGATAGGCCGCGTCGTGCGGGAACGCCGGGGCGAGGGCGGCGATGGCGTCGACGATCGCGTCGACGTGGGCGGCGGCCGGCTTGTCGGCCTCCTGCTCCACCGAGCCGTCCTTCACCTGGAGCGACTGGAGGGCCGTCGCGGCCTCCTTGAGGCGCAGCCAGGCGGGGTCGGACGCGACCTCGCGGACGGGGCGGCCGTCCTCGACGACCTCGGGCTCCCCGACAATCGCGTCCTGAGTGAACTGCTGGACGAACTGAGACATGACGAACCTCCCGTCATCGGGTCGGCCGCGGACAGCGGCAACGGTGTGGACGGACGCGGACCAGCGCCCTCCACCGAGCCTATCCGCGCATCCCGGACGTTTTGTTGCCCATATCGGCGGAAAAGTGCGTGGTCGGGCGCGGATTCGCAGGGAATCGCTCGTCGGTGGCCGCGGGCGCGCGCGCCCCAGGCGGGCGAGCACAGCCCCGGCGTGCACGTCGGCGCAGTACCGTGGCGGGATGGATGCAGAGCCGCCGCGCCGAGAGCTGCCGCCCGTCGACGACCTGATCGCGATCGGCGAGCGCGCCGACGTCACCGGGTGGGACTTCTCCTGGCTCGCCGGCCGGGCGACGGAGGAGCGACCGCCGTGGGGGTACGCCCGGCTCCTCGCCGAGCGGCTCGCGCGGGCGCAGGCGTCGCTCGACGTCCAGACCGGAGGCGGGGAGGTGCTGGCCGAGGCCGGCGTCCTCCCGCCGACCGCCGTGGCCACCGAGTCGTGGCCGCCCAACGTGTCGAAGGCCACGCGCCTGCTCCATCCGCGCGGTGTGGTGGTGGTCGCCGACCCCGACGAGCCGCCGCTGCCGTTCGCCGAGGGCGCGTTCGACCTGGTGACGAGCCGGCATCCCGCGACGATCTGGTGGGACGAGCTGTTCCGCGTGCTGCGGCCGGGAGGGACGTACTTCGCGCAGCATGTCGGCCCGGCGAGCGCGTTCGAGCTGATCGAGTTCTTCCTCGGTCCGCTGCCGGAGGCCCGTCGCGGGCGGCATCCCGACGACGAGCTGAGCGCGGCGCGCAGCGCCGGCTTCGAGGTGGTCGACCTGCGGACGGCGCGCACGCGCATCGAGATCTTCGACGTGGCGGCGATCGTATACCTCCTCCGCAAGGTCATCTGGTGGGTTCCAGGCTTCACGGTCGACGCGTACCGCGACCGGCTTCGCGAGCTGGATGCGGTCATCCGTCGGGACGGCGTGTTCGTCGCCCATTCCAGTCGGCACCTGGTCGAGCTGCGCAAGCCGTAGGCGGCCCCGCGACCGCGTGCGCCTGCGATGATGGAGGACATGGCGAGAACGGTCAGGGGCGCACGCGTCCTCATCACCGGCGCGGCCTCCGGGATGGGCCGCCTCTACGCCGAGCGCGCGGTGCACGAGGGTGCCCGCGCCGTCGTGCTGTGGGACCGCGACGCGGAGGCGCTCGGTGAGCTGACCCACCGGTTGCGGACCGAGATCCTCGCCGGGCGGACGGCCGCCGCGTGGGGCGCGCCATCGCCGTCGCCGAGCTCGGCCGCCGGACGCCCCGCCTCCACCGTGCTCCCGTACGTGCTCGACCTCGGCGAGCTCGGCGCCATCGCGCAGACCGCGCAGGCTGTTCGCCGCGAGCTCGGCGGCATCGACGTGCTCATCAACAACGCCGGCATCGTGCGCGGCAAGTACTTCTGGGAGCACGACAACGGCGACGACACCCGCGCGACCATGCAGGTGAACGCGCTGGCGCCGATGTACACGACGCGCGAGTTCCTCCCCGGGATGCTGCAGAGCCCCCGTGAGGCCCGCATCGTCAACGTCGCCTCCGCCGCCGGCACGCTCGCGAACCCGCGCATGAGCGTCTACGCGGCGAGCAAGTGGGCGGTCATCGGGTGGAGCGACAGCCTCCGCCTCGAGCTGGCCCAGCAGGGCTTCGGGCACGTGAAGGTGACGACGGTCGCGCCGAGCTACGTCGGCACGGGGATGTTCGAGGGCGCGCGCGGGCCGCTCCTGACGCCGGTGCTCACCCCCGAGTACGTCGCCGATCGCGTGTGGCGGGCGATGCTCGCGGGCCGGCCGATGCTGATGCTGCCCCGGTCCGTCCGGCTGGCGAAGACGCTGCAGGGCGTGCTGCCGCAGCGCGCATGGGACGCGGTGGCCGACCGCGTCTTCGGCGTCTACCACTCGATGGACGCCTTCACCGGCCGGCAGGACTGATCCGTTCTACGGCAGAATGCACGGATCACCCCTGATGTGGTGGATTTCTGTGCTGATTCACATACAGTGTTCCGCACCAGCGTGACTCGTCAGCGCCGAAGGGAGCACATCGTGAGCGATCCGTCCTGGACCCAGGTGGTCAAGACCGTCGAGCCGGAGCAGCCGGAGCTCAAGCGGGCCCTCGGGCCGGGGCTGCTCCTCCTCTTCATCGTCGGCGACATCCTCGGCACGGGTGTCTACGCCCTCACCGGGCAGGTCGCGGCGGAGGTCGGAGGCGCGGCCTGGGTGCCGTTCCTCCTCGCCTTCGGCGTCGCCACGGTGACCGCGTTCTCGTACCTCGAGCTGGTGACCAAGTACCCGCAGGCGGCGGGAGCCGCGCTGTACACGCACAAGGCTTTCGGCATCCACTTCTTCACGTTCCTGGTGTGCTTCGTCGTGATGACGTCCGGCATCACCTCGGCATCGACGGCGTCGCGGGCGTTCGCCGTCAACCTCACGATCGGGTTCGGCATCCCCGACGACAACCTCACGACGCTCCTCATCGCCCTCGGCTTCATCGTCCTGATCATGCTCGTCAACCTGCGCGGCGTCTCCGAGAGCGTGTGGCTCAACGTCGTGCTGACCCTGGTGGAGCTCTCGGGCCTCCTGCTCGTCATCTTCATCGGCCTCTGGGCGATCAGCGGCGGCAACGCGGACTGGTCGCAGGTCGTGGCGTTCGAGACGCCGGAGGACAAGAGCGTGCTGCTCGCGGTGAGCACGGCCACCTCGCTCGCGTTCTTCGCGATGGTCGGCTTCGAGGACTCGGTCAACATGGCGGAGGAGACGAAGAACCCCAGCAAGATCTTCCCGAAGATGATGCTGTCGGGGCTCGGCATCGCCGCCGTGATCTACGTGCTGGTCTCGATCACCGTCGTCGCGCTGGTGCCGATCGGCGAGCTGGCCGGAAGCGAGACCCCGCTGGTGACCGCGGTGGAGGCGGCGGCCCCCGGCTTCCCGATCAACGACCTCCTGCCGTTCATCTCGATGTTCGCGGTCGCCAACACGGCGCTGATCAACATGATGATGGCCAGCCGGCTGCTCTACGGCATGAGCAGGCAGAACGTGCTCCCGCCGTTCCTGTCGAAGGTCGCGGTCAAGCGGCGCACGCCGTGGGCGGCCATCCTCTTCACCACCGCCCTCGCCGTGGGGCTCATCATCTACGTGTCGATCGATCCCGAGGGCTCGATCGTCGCCCTCCTCGGCGGGACGACCTCACTGCTGCTGCTCGCGGTCTTCGCCGTGGTCAACATCGCGGTCCTGGTGCTGCGGCGGCAGCCGGTGGACCACAAGCACTTCCGCACGCCGAGGGTGCTGCCGATCATCGGCGCGATCACCTGCCTGTACCTGGTGCTCCCGTGGACGTCGGGCCGCCCGGGCGGGCAGTACGGCATCGCGCTCGTGCTGCTCGGCATCGGCGTGCTGCTCTGGGTGGTGGAACGCCTGTACGTGCTGGCGCGACGCCTGTCTCTTATACACATCTCCGAGCCCACGAGACCG
>NZ_JBPGXM010000096.1:0-15490 GCF_056755495.1 Leifsonia sp. KNZ12-8B | reverse complement strand
CCTCCGGCCCGATCGTGACCCACGAGCTCGGTCCGGCCGCGGCCGCCGGCGACCACATCGACCGTGACGTGGCCGACGACGCCGACGACATCGCAAGCGCGGAGCATGCGCCGCGACCCTCCCGCCGGCTGCCCGACGACCAGGCCTTCCTGTACGGGGTCGAGGCGCAGGCGCCGCCGCTGTTCGTGCCGGAGACCGCCGACCTGGAGCCGTCGCCGATGGACCGGAGGGTGGGGCGCGCGTCCCGGATGTTCTGGCTGTGGTTCGCGGCGACGTCCTCGCTCGTGTCGGTCGGGGTCGGGGCGACGCTGTTCACGCTCGGACTCAGCCTGCGGCAGTTGCTCGTCGCCACCCTGTTCGGCGTCGCGCTGTCGTTCGTCCCGCTCGGGCTGGGCACGCTGGCGGGCAAGTGGAGCGGCCAGCCCACGATGGTGGTGTCGCGGGCGACGTTCGGGATGCTGGGCAACATCGTCCCGACCGTGCTCGCCCTGCTGGTCAAGCTGTTCTGGGGCGCGGTGCTGCTCTGGCTCGCCGGGACCGCCGCGGGGTCGCTGGCGGTCGCGCAGGGCTGGGCGAGCGGTCCGGTCGTCTGGACCTCCGTCGCCCTGGTCCTCGTCATCGCGGTCGCGGGGGCGGTCGCGTGGTTCGGTTACGCGCTGGTGGCGAGGGTGCAGCTCGTCCTCACCATCGCCTCCGCCGTGCTCATCCTCATCGTGATCGCGGCGACCTGGCCCCAGGTCGACGTCGGGAGCGCGCTCGCCTTCCCCGATGCGCTGTGGACGCACGTCATCACGGGCGCCGTCATCGTGTTCAGCTACCTGGGCCTCGCCTGGGCCATGAGCAGCGCCGAGGTCGCGCGGTACCAGCGGCCGACCTCGTCCGGGGCGACGGGGATGCTCTGGGCGGCCTTCGGCGCCGCGGTCCCGCCGTTCGTCCTCGTGTCGTACGGAGGGCTGCTCGCCGCCTCCAGCCCCGAACTCGCGATCGGGCTCGCCAGGGACCCGGTCGGCGCGCTCGCCCGGCTCGGCCTGCCGGGGTGGTTCGCCATCGCCCTGCTGCTCTCGGTGGTGCTCAGCCTGGTGTCGGCGCTCGTGCTGACCTGCTACTCGGCGGGCTTCACGCTCGACGCGCTCGGGGTGCGGCTCGGGAGGCGGTGGAGCACGCTCATCACGGCGGGTGCGATCGCGCTCGCCGGAGTGGGCCTCGCGCTGACGGTGAGCGACCTCGCGGGGCTCATCCGCGGCATCCCGACCGCGCTGTCGGTGCCGGTCGCAGCCTGGTCGGGGATCTTCGCCGGGGAGATGATGCTGCGGATGCGGCGGTTCCACCAGCCGTCGCTGCTGCAGCGCGGCGGGGTCTACCCGGACTGGCGCTGGGTCAACCTGTCGATGCTCGTCGTCGCGAGCGTGGTCGGCTTCGGCCTGGTCACGTCCGACGTGCCGTGGCTGATGTGGGAGGGCTACCTGTTCCGGCTCGCCGGCATCGACACGAACGCGGGGCTGGGGGCCACCGACATCGGTGTGCCGGCCGCCCTGGCGCTCGGCCTGCTCACCCCGATGGTCGCGGGCATCCCGGCCGTGCGGAGGCAGGAGCGCGCACTGGCCTGACGAGCGCTGGCCTGACGCGCACTGCCTTGTAGGGCGCTGCCCTGAAAGGCGCTGCGGCGAGCGGGGGCGCATCCCGTAGGCTCTATCCCGTGCCGCACACCGTCAGCTCCGTCCGCGAGACCGTCGAGCGCCTGTGGCCGCTCTCGGGCGCCGAGAGCTGGGACGCGCCCGGCCTCGTCGCCGGTGACCCGGCAGCGCCCGTCGAGCGCATCCTGCTCACCGTCGACGCCGTCTCGGCGACGGTGGACGAGGCGGTCGAGACGAAGGCGGACCTCCTGCTCGCCCACCACCCGCTGCTGCTGCGCGGGGTCACGAGCGTCGCAGAGGACCGGTACAAGGGCGCGCTGCTGGCGCGCCTGATCCGCAACGACTGCGCCCTCATCGCCGCGCACACCAACGCCGACGTGGTCGCCGACGGCACGAGCGCCGTCCTCGCGGCCCGGCTCGGCCTCCGCGACACCGCGCCCATCGCGCCGGCGGCCGACGGCGTGACCGGGATCGGCCGCGTCGGGACGCTCGCCGAGCCGACGACGCTCGGTGCGCTCGCGCGGGCGCTCGCAGACATCCTCCCGCCGACGGCCGGGGGAGTGCGCGCGGCCGGCGACTACCACCAGCCGGTGTCGCGCATCGCCGTGTGCGGCGGCGCTGGCGACTCGCTGCTCGGGTCGGAGGCCGTGCGCGGCTCCGACGTGTACATCACGGCCGACCTGCGCCACCATCCGGCGTCCGAGGCGCGCGAGCAGGCGATCGTCGGCACCGGCCCCGCCCTGCTCGACGTGTCGCACTGGGCCAGCGAGTGGCTCTGGCTCGACACCGCCGCCGAGCAGCTGCGCTCCGCGCTGCCCGGCGTCGACGTCGCCGTCAGCGAGCTGCGCACCGACCCGTGGGACTTCGCGATCCTGCAATGACCGCTCGCACGGCCTCCAGAACTCCATACGATCCAGATCCACCCCGACCAGGGAGCACCGCACCGTGAAAGCCAGCCCCGCCGACCAGAACGAGCTCCTGCGCCTCCAGGCCGCCGACACCCGGCTCGCGCAGCTCGCCCACGCCGCCGCCAGCCTCCCGCAGACCAAGGAGCTGGCCGCCCTGCAGCCCGAGGTCGAGGCGCTCCGGGCCCGCTGGATCGCCGCGACCGGCGAGCTGGAGGACGCGCGCGCCGAGCTCGGCCGCATCGAGTCCGACGTGAAGGTGGTGGAGGCGCGCGTCGCCCGCGACAACGAGCGCGTGCAGCACACCGCCTCGGTCAAGGACGTGCAGGCGCTGGAGGCGGAGCTCGCCTCCCTCGCCAAGCGGCAGGGCGACCTCGAGGAGATCGAGCTGACCGTGATGCAGCGCGTCGAGGACCTCGAGAAGGCGCTCGCCGCCGTCGAGGCCGAGCGCGCGGAGCAGGACGAGCGGATCGCCGCGCTCGAGGCCGCCCGCGACGAGGCCGTCGGCGCGCTGAACGCGCAGCGGGAGGCCCTCGCCACCGATCGGGCGACGATCGCCGGTGCGCTCCCGGCGGACCTGATCGAGCTGTACGAGCGCCAGCGCTCCCGCTACGGGATCGGCGCCGCCGCGCTCATCCGCGGCGTGTCGATGGGGTCGAACGTGAAGCTGACGGAGTCCGACCTCTCGGAGATCCGCCGCGCGGCCGCCGACGACGTGGTGCTGTGCCCGGACAGCGGCGCCATCCTGGTGCGCGGCGATGACTCGGGGCTCTAGCACTCCTCGGGCCGCGGCCGGCTCCTGCGCTATCGTTGAGCGTGGAATGGGTCGGCAAGACGGTCGCGTCGGTCCGCGCGAGCGGGCCGCCGAGGAACGTCCGGGCTCCACAGAGCAGGGTGGTGGGTAACGCCCACCCGGGGTGACCCGCGAGACAGTGCAACAGAGAGCAGACCGCCACGGGCTTCGGCCCGCGGTAAGGGTGAAACGGTGGTGTAAGAGACCACCAGCGACCGGGGTGACCCGGCCGGCTGTGTAAACCTCGCCCGGAGCAAGGTCAGACAGGGGACGATGAGGCTGCTCGCCGAGTCCCCGGGTAGACCGCTGGAGGGCGGCGGCAACGCCGCTCCGAGATAGATGGCCGTCCGCGGCGCTCACGCGCCGTGACAGAACCCGGCGTATCAGCCGGCCCATTCCCTCCGAGCCGGGCGTCGCCGGTCGGGCGGCGTCGCCGGTCAGTCGTCGTCGCCGGTCAGGCGTCGTCGCCTGTCAGGCGTCCGGCACGAACCGGTACCCCATCCCCGCCTCCGTCAGCAGGTAGCGCGGGTGCGATGGCTCCGGTTCGAGCTTCTTGCGGAGCTGCGCCAGGTAGAGCCGGAGGTAGCCGGTATCGCTGGTGTACTGCGGTCCCCACACCTGGGTCAGCAGCGCCTGCCGGGTCACGAGCCGGCGCGGGTTGCGCAGCAGCACCTCCAGCAGCGCCCACTCGGTCGGTGTCAGGCGCACGGACTGCTCGCCGTCGGGTGTCGTCCGCGTCACCTGCCGCGCGGCGAGATCCACGGCGACGTCGCCGAACCGCACGACCGGCTCGTCGGCGGGGCCGCTCTGCCGCCGGGTGAGGGCGCGGATGCGCGCCAGCAGCTCGTCCGCGGCGAACGGCTTGGTGACGTAGTCGTCGGCGCCCGCGTCGAGGGCGTCGACCTTGTCGGCCGAGCCGGTGCGGCCGGACACGACGAGGATCGGCACGCCCGTCCAGCCGCGCAGCCCCTGGATGACCTCAATGCCGTCGAGCTCGGGCATCCCGAGGTCGAGCATCACGAGGTCCGGATGGTGCTCCACGGCCTGCGTCAGCGCCTCCGCCCCGGTTCCGGCCGTGACGACCTCGTACCCGTGCGCGCTCAGCAGGATGCGCAGGGCGCGCAGCATCTGGCCGTCGTCGTCGGCGATGAGGATCTTCACGCCCGCTCCTCCTCATGGTCCGGCGCGGCCGGCAGCGAGACGACCATCGTGAGGCCGCCGCCGGGGGTGTCCTCGGCCTCGAGCGTGCCGCCCATGCCCTCCACGAACCCCTTCGACAGCGCGAGACCCAGCCCGATGCCGGCGTCGTTGTCGGTGTCGCCGAGCCGCTGGAACGGCAGGAACACCGCGTCGCGGCGCTCGGCGGGGATGCCGGGGCCGTGGTCGATCACCCGCAGCTGCACCGTGCCGCCGAACTCGCTGGCGGCCACCACCGGCGGCCGGTCGGCGGGGGAGTACCGGGCGGCGTTGGAGAGCAGGTTGACGAGCACGCGCTGCAGCAGCACCCCGTCCGCGAGCACCGGCGGCACGTGGGCGGGCAGGTCGAGCTCCACCTCGCCGGGTCCGAGCGCGAGCTCGTCGAGGGCGGGAGGGACGACGTCGTCGAGCTCGGTCGGCGCGAGCGAGACGCCCAGCACCCCGGCCTCCACCCGGCTCGCGTCGAGCAGGTTCGTCACGAGCACGGCGAGGCCGTGGAGGCTCTCGTCGGCGGTGGCGAGCAGCTCCTCCCGGTCGGCGTCGCTGAGCGCGAGGCCCGTCTGGCGGAGGGTGCTGACGGCGGCCGTGGCGGAGGCGAGCGGGCGGCGCAGGTCGTGGCCGACGGCGGCGAGCAGGGCGCTGCGGACGCGGTCGGCCTCGGCGAGCGGGCCCAGCTCGCCCGCGGTGGCCGCGAGGTCCCTGTGCTGGAGGGCGGCGTCGAGCTGGGCGACGATGGCAGCGAGGAGCCGGCGGTCGGCGGCCTCGAGCTCACGGCCGGACAGCTCCAGGGTGCCGCGGGCGCCGACGGGGACCGTGCGGGTGCGCGCGGGCTCGGCGGGTTCGCCGTCGGACGACACGACCTCCCCGTCGACGAAGAGGCGCACCCCGGTCAGTCGGAACGCCTCGCGGGTGCGCGTGACGAGGGCCTGCAGCGCATCCTCGCCGCGGATGACGCCGCCCGCGACGGTCGCGAGCAGCTCGGCCTCCGCCGCGGCGCGCTGCGCGGCCCGCGTGCGCCGGGCCGCCTGGTCGACGACGATGCTGACCAGGACGGCGATGACCACGTACAGCAGCAGCGCCAGCAGGTGCAGCGGCTCGCCGACGGTGATCGTGTACAGCGGGTCCACGAAGAAGTAGTCGAGCGTGAGCCCCGAGAGAAGTGCGGCGAAGATCGCCGGCCAGATGCCGCCGACCAGCGCGACCACGACGACGAGGAGCTGATAGCTCAGCACGTCGGCGGTCATCGACTCGGGCGAGCGGAGGTTCGTCAGCAGCACGGTGAGCAGGGGGCCGCCGACCAGTGCGAGCGCGAAGCCGTACACGCGCCGCCGCACGGTCAGCCCGCCGCGCGGCCGGGGGAGGGAGAACCGCCCGCCCGCCCGCGCGTGCGAGACGATGTGCACGTCGATGTCGCCGGACTCCCTGATCACGGTCGCGCCGATGCCCGGCCCGGTCAGCAGGGCGGAGAGCCGGCTGCGGCGGGAGACGCCGATGACGAGCTGCGTGGCGTTCTCGGCGCGGGCGAATGCGACGAGGGCGCGCGGGATGTCGTTGCCGACCACCTGGTGGTAGCTGCCGCCCAGCTGCTCCACCAGGGCGCGCTGCTCGGCGAGGGCGCCCGGCGTCGACTCGCGGAGGCCGTCCTCTCCCGTGACGTGCACGGCGAGGAGCTCGCCTCCGGCCGAGCGCGCGGCGATCCGGGCGCCGCGGCGGAGCAGGGTCTTGCCCTCCGGGCCGCCGGTCAGGGCGACCACCACGCGCTCGCGCGCCTCCCAGGTGCCGGCGATGCCGTGCTCGGCGCGGTACCGCTGCAGCGCGCTGTCGACCTCGTCGGCCAGCCAGAGCAGCGCCAGCTCGCGCAGGGCGGTCAGGTTGCCGAGCCGGAAGTAGTTCGACAGGGCGGCGTCGATGCGGGCGGCCGGGTAGACGAGACCCTCGGCCAGGCGGTCGCGGAGGGCCTGCGGGGCGAGGTCGACCACCTCGATCTGATCGGCGGCGCGCAGCACGGCGTCTGGCACGGTCTCGCGCTGCCGCACCCCGGTGATCTGCTCGACCACGTCGTTCAGCGACTCGATGTGCTGGATGTTGACCGTGGAGGTGACGTCGATGCCCGCGGCGAGCATCGCCTCCACATCCTGCCAGCGCTTCTCGTTGGGGGAGCCGGGCGCGTTGGTGTGCGCGAGCTCGTCCACGAGCGCGAGCTGCGGCGCCCTGGCGAGCACCGCGTCGAGGTCGAGCTCGGGCAGTGCCACACCGCGGTGCTCGACACGGCGGCGGGGGACGACCTCCAGCCCGTCGAGCATCGCGGCGGTCGCGGCGCGGTCGTGGGTCTCGGCGACGGCGACGACCACGTCTTTGCCGAGGTCGCGCAGCCTCCTGCCCTCCTCGAGCATGGCGTAGGTCTTGCCCACCCCCGGCGCGGCGCCGAGCATCACCCGCAGGTGGCCACGAGGCATCGTCTACCTGTCCATCTCCGCCAGCGCGAGGTTCAGCTGGAGCACGTTCACGGTCGGGTCCCCGAGGTAGCCGAGGTCCCGTCCCTGAATCCTAGACGTCACCAGCTCCCGCACCGCGCTCTCTTCGAGGCCGCGCGCCGCGGCCACCCGCTTCACCTGGAGGAGGGCATAGGCGGGGGAGATGTGCGGGTCGAGGCCGGAGCCGGAGGCCGTCACCGCGTCGCCGGGGATCCGCGCCGCGGTCACGCCGTCGCTCGACTCGATGGCGGCCGTGCGGTCGGCCACCGCCTTCTGCTGGTCGGGGTTGGCGGCGGCCAGGTTGCTGCCGGAGGAGGCGCCGCCGTCGTAGCCGTCGCCCGCCGCCGACGGGCGCGACTGGAACCACTGCGGCAGGGCCGTGCCGTCGGCGTCGGCGAACGACTGGCCGATCAGCGCCGAGCCGACGACCGCGCCGTCCGCACGGCCGTCCGCGCGGACGAGGGACCCGTTGGCGGCGGCGGGGAGGGCGACCTGGCCGATCGCGGTGACCACCAGCGGGTAGGCCAGGCCGAGCACGACGGTCAGGACGAGAAGGGCGCGCAGGGCCACCCAGTAGGGGCGCCAGGCGCCGCGGAGCGTGTTCACGGTTCGATTCCTTCTCTCGGGATCCGGGTCAGAACCCGGGGATGAGCGCGACCAGCAGGTCGATGAGCTTGATGCCGACGAACGGCGCCACGATCCCGCCGAGCCCGTACACGAGCAGGTTGCGCCCGAGCAGCGAGGCCGCGGAGACCGCCCGGTACCGCACGCCGCGCAGCGCCAGCGGGATCAGCAGCACGATCACGATCGCGTTGAAGACGACCGCCGAGAGGATGGCCGACGCCGGCGAGTGCAGCCCCATCACGTTGAGCGCCGCGAGCCCGGGGAAGGCGCCGACGAACATCGCCGGGATGATCGCGAAGTACTTGGCCACGTCGTTCGCGATCGAGAACGTCGTGAGCGCCCCGCGGGTGATGAGCAGCTGCTTGCCGATGCGGACGATGTCGATCAGCTTCGTCGGGTCGGAGTCGAGGTCGACCATGTTGCCGGCCTCCTTCGCCGCCGACGTGCCGGTGTTCATCGCGACGCCGACGTCCGCCTGGGCGAGCGCGGGGGCGTCGTTGGTCCCGTCGCCGGTCATCGCGACGAGGTTCCCGCCCTCCTGCTCGCGGCGGATCAGGGCCAGCTTGTCCTCCGGCTTCGCCTCGGCCAGGAAATCGTCGACCCCCGCCTCCGCCGCGATCGCCTTCGCCGTCAGCGGGTTGTCGCCGGTGACCATCACGGTCCGGATGCCCATCCGGCGCAGGTCGGCGAACCGCTCGGCCAGCCCCTCCTTGACGATGTCCTTGAGGTGCACGACGCCGAGCAGGGTCGCGACGTCGTCGGCCGTGCGCGACGCCACCGCCAGCGGGGTGCCTCCCGCCTGCGAGATGCGCTCCACCTCCTCCTCCAGCTCGGCCAGGGTCGCCGCCGACGGGGGTGTGGAGGCGCGCACCCAGGTCACGACGGCGCTCGCCGCGCCCTTGCGCACCTGCGAGCCGTCCGGCAGGTCGAGGCCGCTCATCCTGGTCTGCGCGGTGAACGGCACGATGACGCCGTCCACGCGGCCGGGGCGCGCATAGCCGAGGGTCTCGGCCAGCTCGACGATCGAGACGCCCTCCGGCGTGGGGTCCGACAGCGACGACAGCGCCGCCGCCCGCACCAGCTCGGCGCTCGCCGTGCCGCCGACCGTGGTGAGTTCGCTGGCGCGGCGGTTGCCGTACGTGATGGTGCCCGTCTTGTCCAGGAGGAGCGTGGTCACGTCGCCCGCCGCCTCCACCGCCCGGCCTGACATGGCGAGCACGTTGCGCTGCACGAGCCGGTCCATGCCGGCGATGCCGATGGCCGAGATGAGCGCGCCGATCGTGGTCGGGATGAGGCACACCAGCAGCGCGACGAGCACCGGCACCGCGGGAGCGGCGTCCGAGTACCCGGCGGCGGGGGCGAGCGTCAGCACGACGATCACGAAGACGATCGAGAGGCTGGCGAGGAGGATGTTGAGCGCGATCTCGTTCGGCGTCTTCTGCCGTGCCGCGCCCTCCACGAGCCGGATCATCCGGTCGACGAACGTCTCGCCCGGCTTGCTCGTGATGCGCACGACGATGCGGTCGGAGAGGACGCGCGTGCCGCCGGTGACGGCGCTGCGGTCGCCGCCCGACTCGCGGACGACGGGCGCGGACTCGCCGGTGATCGCCGACTCGTCCACGGTCGCGATGCCGTGCACGACGTCGCCGTCGCCCGGGATGAGCTCGCCCGCCGCAACGACGACCACGTCGCCGAGCCTCAGCTCGCTCGACGCGACCCGCTCCAGCGGGGTGGCGACGGCGTCCGGGTCGCCGGCCTCGTCGTAGCCGGCGACGCGCTGCGCGACGGTGCTCGACCGGGTCGCGCGGAGCGTCGCGGCCTGCGCCTTGCCGCGGCCCTCGGCAACCGCCTCCGCCAGGTTGGCGAAGAGCACGGTCAGCCACAGCCAGACGGCGATGCTCCAGGTGAAGGCGAGGGAGGTGGTCGCGTCGCCGTCGCCGCCGAGGAACGGCTGCGCGATCGCGATGACCGTCGTCAGGGCGGCGCCGACCTCCACGATGAACATGACCGGGTTGCGCCACATCAGGCGCGGGTCGAGTTTGCGCGCGGCGCCGGGGAGCGCGGCGGCGAGCTGCCGGACCGAGAAGGCGCCGGCGGGTGCGGCGGACGGATGCGCGTGCGCGTGCGCGTCGGTCCTGGTGTCGTGGTCGGGGATGGTGGTGGTCATGTCAGTTCAGTCCTTCCGCCAGGGGGCCCAGCGCGAGAACGGGGAAATAGGTGAGGGCGGAGACGAGCACGATCGTGCCGGCGAGCAGTCCGACGAACTGCGGGCGGTGCGTCGGCAGCGTCCCGGTGGTGGCGGGCACGCGGCCCTGGGCCGCGAGCGACCCGGCGAGCGCGAGCACGAACACGATCGGCAGGAACCGGCCGAGGAACATCGCGACGCCGAGCGCCGTGTTGAACCACGGCGTGCTCGCGGTGAGGCCGGCGAAGGCGGAGCCGTTGTTGTTCGCCGCGGAGGTGAAGGCGTACAGCACCTCGGTGAATCCGTGCAGACCCGGGTTGAGGATGGACGTCTTCTCGACCTCGTCCCGGATGGCCGGGATGGCGAAGCTCAGCCCGGTGCCGACCAGCACGAGCGTCGGCGTGGCGAGGATGTAGAGGCTCGCGAGCTTGATCTCGCGCGGCCCGAGCTTCTTGCCGAGGTACTCGGGCGTCCGGCCGACCATGAGGCCGGCCAGGAAGACGGCGATGACCGCGATGACGAGCATCCCGTACAGCCCGGAGCCGACACCGCCCGGCACGACCTCGCCGAGCATCATGTTGACGAGCGCCATCAGTCCGCCGAGCGGGCTGAAGCTGTCGAGCATCGCGTTCACCGCCCCCGTGGAGGTGGTGGTGCTGGTGGTGTTGAACAGCGTGGAGCCGAGGATGCCGAACACGGTCTCCTTGCCCTCCATCGTGCCGGCCGACGCCTCCAGCAGCGACATCGCGGTCAGCGACACGACGAACAGCAGGCCCATCGTCGCGAGGATCGCGTAGCCCTGCCGGCGGTCGCCGACCATCGTGCCGAAGGTCCTGGGCAGCGAGAACGGGATGAGCAGCATGAGCAGCACCTCGACGAGGTTCGTCCACGCGGTCGGGTTCTCGAAGGGATGAGCCGAGTTGGCGTTGAAGAAGCCGCCGCCGTTCGTGCCGAGCAGCTTGATCGCCTCCTGCGACGCCACCGGCCCGCCGGGGATCGTCTGCACGGCCCCGGTGAGCGTCGTCACGTGCTGGAAGCCGCTGAGGTTCTGCACGACGCCGCCCGCGATCAGCACGACCGCCGCGACGAGCGACAGGGGGAGGAGGATGCGCACGGTCGCGCGCAGCAGATCCACCCAGAAGTTGCCGATGGTGCCGGTCGACCGCGACGCGAAGCCGCGCACCAGCGCGACCGCGATCGCGATCCCGACGGCCGCAGAGACGAAGTTCTGCACGGCGAGACCGGCGGCCTGCACCAGGTACCCCATCGTCAGCTCGGGCGAGTACGACTGCCAGTTGGTGTTCGTGACGAAGGAGATGGCGGTGTTGAAGGCGGTGCTCTCCGGGACGGCGGGGAGGCCGAGCGAGTACGGCAGGAACTGCTGCAGCCGCTGCAGCCCGTACACGAGCACGATGCCGACCACGGAGAACGCGAGCACCCCGCGCAGATACGCCGGCCACGACTGCCCCGCCCGCGGCTCCACCCCGATCAGCCGGTAGACGCCCCGCTCGACGGCGAGGTCGCGGTCGGAGGTGAACACCCGGGCCATGTAGTCGCCCAGCGGGCGGTAGGCGATGGCGAGCAGCAGCGCGAGCGTCGCCACCTGGGCGACGAACAGCCAGCCCGCCATCAGAAGCGCTCCGGCTTCACGAGGGCGGTCACCAGGTAGGCGACGGCGGCGATCGCGAGCAGCGCCGCGATCGCATCGATGACGATCACAGCTTCTCGACCCCCCGGCCGGCCAGCCCCACGATCAACGCGAGGGCGGCCACCGCGAGGAGGAAGACGACGTCCAGCAAGACTCTCTCCATCCATGACGCACGACGGGGCCGGACGGCCGCGCCGGAGACGAGTCCACACCCGCGCCGGGCGCCGAGAACGCGTCCTAACGACTTCCTCACGGCCGCGGACCCAACCCTTACGGACTCCTCACGCGCCTCCCTCCACCACTCAGGTCCGCCCTCAACCGCACTGCACGGCGGCCGCTGAGTGCCGCGCACGCGAGGGCCGCTCCGTAGCGTCGCTGCGAAACCTGCCCGCACCCGCAACGCGTTCGACGCGCTGAGAGGAACCCGAAGAAACCCATGACCACCTCCCGATTCCCCCGGGCCGTCGCCGCCGCGGCGACCGCGGTCGCGCTCGCCGCGGGCGCGGCGATCACGGTCCCGGTCGCGGCGGCCGCCGCCCCGGAGCCGCGTGACATCGCCCTCGGCGACTGCCCCGCCGAGATGCCGCCGCTGAGCGGCGACAACCCCCTCTACGTCGACAACACCGTCGCCGTGTACGCCGGCGGCAACTACCTCGCGACCGGTGCCGCTGCCGAGTCGGAGGGCCTGCTCGTCGTCCGCGGCGACGCCCTCTTCGACAAGGAGTGGGGCGGCGTCTACAACGTCGGGACCGTCGGCGTCGGCTCGCAGATCGCCCCGGAGGCCGGCTCCACGATGCTCGCCGTCGGCGGCGACCTGCAGATCGGCGTCGACACCCGCGTCGAGGTCGGCGCCCGCCTGCCCGGCGGCGGCGGCGTGCTCGTCGGCGGCACCGCGACCGGCGCCATCGATACCTTCGGCGGCCCGATGGAGACCGGCATCGGCCCGTACGCCGCGCTGGAGCAGTGGGGCGACTTCCACGCCACCGTGCAGCAGACCTCCAGCGGCCTCGCCGCCATGACCGCGAACGGCACGGCCGTGCGCGGCGGCGGCATGTCGTTCACCGGCACGGGAGCCGACGAGCTCCAGGTGTTCACGGTCGACGCCGGCGTCCTGGAGGGAACCACCGAGTTCCACTTCGACAACGTCACCGACACCATGCCGATACTGATCAACGTGGTCGGCGGCCCGATCGTCGACCTGCAGTCCAACTACGTGTCCGTGAACGGCGTGCGCGTCGACTCGACCACCTCGCCCGACCTCGGCACGGCCTCCTCGCGCATCCTCTGGAACTTCATCGACAGCCCGCTCGTGAACTTCAACGGGAGCGGCCAGTGGATCGGGTCGATCCTGGTGCCGCAGGGCGACGCCAACCTCGACGTCAGCTCCAACGGCCGGCTCTACGTGGGCGGCGACCTGTACACCCACGGCGGCGGCAACGAGCACCACAACTACCCGTGGATCGGCCTGCAGTGCTCGCCGATCGACGTCGCCCCGGCCGAGGGCGGGTTCGCCGTCAAGAAGGTCGTGACCGGTGACGCCGCGGGCCTCGTGCCCGCCGACGCCGAGTTCACCGTGACGTACACCTACACGCTCGACGGCGTCCCGGCCACCGGAACCCTGACGGTCTCACCGGACGGGATGCTGGTCTCGGGCCCGCAGAACCTGCCAGCCGGGACGGTCGTCACCTTCACCGAGACCGACCTCCCCTCGATCGACGGCGTCGTCTGGGGCGCCCCGGCGTTCAGCCCGTCCTCGCTGACGGTCGGAGCGGGCGAGGTCGCCGAGATCCTCCTCACCAACACGGCGGACGCCGCTCCCGTGGCGGTCGGCGGCTTCTCCGTCGCGAAGGCGCTCACCGGCGCCGCCGCGGGCCTCGTGCCCGGCGACACGGCCTTCACGGTCGAGTACGCCTACGACCTGGAGGGCGTGCCGACCACCGGCACGCTCACCGTCCTCGCGGACGGCACCGTCGTCGACGGCCCGCAGAACCTCGCGGCCGGGACGGTCGTGACGTTCACCGAGCTCAACCTCCCGCCCGTCGACGGCGTGGTCTGGGGCGCCCCGACCTTCAGCCCGTCCTCGGTGACCATCGGCGACGGCCAGAACACCCTGGTGACGCTGACGAACACGGCCGACGAGGTCGTGGTGCCGGTCGGGGGCTTCTCGATCGCCAAGGCCGTCACCGGTGCGGCGGCCTCCGCTGTTCCCGCCGGCACCGCCTTCACAGTTGAGTACGCCTACGACCTGGCTGGCGTCGCCACCACCGGCACGCTGACCGTCCTCGCGGACGGCACGGTGGTCGACGGCCCGCAGAACCTGCCCGCCGGCACGGTCGTGACCTTCACCGAGATCGACCTCCCGGAGGTGTCCGGCGTGGTGTGGGGCGCCCCGGCGTTCAGCGCGGACAGCGTCACGATCGGCGACGGCACCAACACGCTCGTCACCCTGACGAACACGGCCGACGAGGTCGTGGTCCCGGTCGGCGGCTTCTCGCTCGCCAAGGCCGTCGCCGGCCCGGCGTCCGGCCTCGTCCCCGGCGACACCGCGTTCACGGTCGACTACACGTACGACCTCGACGGCTCGACGGTCACCGGCTCGCTGACCGTGCTCGCGGACGGCACCGTCGTGGACGGGCCGCAGAACCTCCCGGCCGGAACGGTCGTCTCCTTCACCGAGGTGCAGCTGCCCGACCTGGGCGGCGTCGTCTGGGGCGCTCCGGCCTTCAGCGCCGACAGCATCACCATCGGCGACGGCGAGAACGCGCTTGTCACCCTCACGAACACGGCGGACGCCGCCCCGGCGCCGGTCGGCGGGTTCTCCGTCGCGAAGGCGCTCACCGGCGCCGCGGCCGGGCTCGTGCCCGCCGGCACGGAGTTCACGGTCGAGTACGCGTACGACCTTGCCGGGGTGCCGACCACCGGCACGCTGACCCTGCTCGCGGACGGCACGGTCGTCGACGGGCCGCAGAACCTCGCGGTCGGGACGGTCGTCACGTTCACCGAGGTGAACCTCCCGTCGATCGACGGCGTCGTGTGGGGCGCCCCGGCGTTCAGCACCGGCAGCGTCACGATCGGCGACGGCCAGAACACGCTGGTCACCCTGACGAACACGGCCGACGAGGTCGTGGTCCCGGTCGGCGGCTTCTCGCTGGCCAAGGAGGTCACGGGCGCGGCGTCCGGCCTGGTCCCGGCCGGCACGGAGTTCACCGTCGAGTACGCCTACGACCTGGGCGGCGTCGCCACCACCGGCACGCTGACCCTGCTCGCGGACGGCACGGTCGTGGACGGCCCGCAGAACCTGCCCGTCGGTACGGTCGTGACCTTCACCGAGGTGAACCTGCCGACGATCGACGGCGTGGTGTGGGGCGCTCCCGCGTTCAGCGCGGACAGCATCACGATCGGCGACGGCCAGAACCCGCTGGTCACCCTCACCAACACGGCCGACGAGGTCGTGGTGCCGGTCGGCGGCTTCTCGCTCGCCAAGGCGCTCACCGGTGCCGCCGCCGGCGTGGTGCCGGCCGACACCGAGTTCACGGTCGAGTACGCCTACGAGCTCGGCGGCCTCCACCTGGTCGGCCAGGCGACCCTGCTGGCCGACGGCACAGTCGTCGACGGCCCGCAGACCCTCCCGGTCGGCACGGTCGTCACCTTCACCGAGGTGAACCTCCCGTCCATCGACGGCGTCGTGTGGGGCGCCCCGGCGTTCAGCACCGACAGCGTCACGGTCGGCGACGCCGAGAACACGCTCGTCACCGTCACCAACACGGCCGAGGCCGCCGAGGTGCCCGCGGAGCCGGAGGCCCCGGCCGAGCCGGAGGAGTCCGCTCCTGCCCCGACCGAGCCGGAGGGCGTCCTCGCCTCCACCGGCGCCGCCTCCGTCGCGGGCATCGTGCTCGCCGCGCTGTCCCTCCTCGCAGCCGGCTTCACAGTGCTGGCGCTCCGCCGGCGCCGCCGCGCCCAGCAGAGCTGACCCGCACGACGACGCTCACGCTCACGGCGTGACGAACGCGAACGGGCGGCCGGATCACTC
>NZ_JBPGXM010000095.1:0-15725 GCF_056755495.1 Leifsonia sp. KNZ12-8B | reverse complement strand
CGGGTGCGGGCGGCGCCGTGCGCGTGGTCACGGTTCCCGGCGCGGATCACAGCATGAAGGTCCTCGCCTCGTCCCCACTCCTGCCGGCGGAGGTCGCCCGCCTGATCGTGGACGAGGTCGCGGGGTTCATCGCGGACCTGGGTCGCCCGGGTCCGGCGGTGGGCTCCTGAGGGCCGGCCGCAGAATCCCGCGCGTCGGGCCTCCTGCCGCCATCACTCCCCGGGAGGCACGCCGGCGACGAGTTCGGACATGACCTCCGCCGCGGTCTCTCGCTGAGCCAGCGCGGCGTTCTGCCCCATCCAGAGGGAGAGCAGCTCGGGGCGGTCCGCCTCGGCGGCGGCACGGCGGAAGGCACCGGTGAGGACGTTCTGCAGGGGGAAGGGCGCGATCGTGCCGCCCTCTTCGATGGTGCGGACGGCGTGATTCCGCAGACCGCGGGCGAAGCGTCCGCTCATCGCCCGGGTGAGCACGGTCTCGTGGGCGCCGGCGGAGCGGATGCTCGCTCGGTGCGCGGGCGGGGCAGCGGACTCGCGTGTCGCGAGGAACGCGGTCCCGACCTGGACGGCGGAGGCTCCGAGCGCGAGGGCCGCGGCGACACCGCGCCGGTCGGCGATGCCGCCGGCCGCGATGACCGGCACGCTGACGGCGTCGACGACCTGCGGGATCAGCGCGAGCCCGCCGACCAGGCTCTCCTCGGCGGGAAGCAGGAAGGAGGGACGATGTCCGGCCGCCTCGAATCCGGAGGCGACGATCGCGTCCACTCCCCCGGCCTCCAGCGCGACCGCCTCCGGCACCGTCGTCGCCGCGCCGATCACGAGGATGTCGCGTGCGTGCGCCGCACCGACGACCTCGGCCGGCGGCACCCCGAAGACGAAGCTCAGTGCGGCGGGCCGCGCCTCGAGTGCCGCCTCCACCTGTTCGTCGAAGGAGGGCAGGAGACGCTCGGCGTAGGGAGGCGGCTCGGCGCCCGCGTCCGCGTACAGCGCGGCCAGCGCCCGGGCGGCCCGCTCGAACGCTGCTCCATCGGTGGTCTGATCGATCGGCTGCTCCCCCGGCCCCACCCACGGCAACCACAGGTTGAGGGCGAGCGGACCGGACGTGCGGCGCTTCAGCTCGTCGGCGGTCTCCCGGATGCGGTCGGCGCTGTAGCCGTAGAGCCCATACGAGCCGAGACCGCCCGCATCCGCCACCGCGGCCGTGAGCTCGACCGAGGAGAGGCCTCCGAACGGCCCGAGCACGATCGGATGCCGAAGTCCGAGGCGGCTTTGCAGCGACACGATCCTCTCCCTACCGTCGCAGATCCCGTGCCCGCGACCCTACGCGGTCCGCAGGTCGTCGGCAGCGGCGCGGTCGGCGCCCTCGTGGGCGCGCGCCTGCTCCTCCAGCGCGAGCTTGTCGATCCCGTGCATGTCGCGCGTCTCCGCCGTCTCGGCGATCTCCGCCGTCTCTGCGGTCCCCGCCGTCCCGGGGGTCTCCGCGCTCTCCGCGGTCTCCACGTCGTCGCCGGCGTGCGAGTCGCTGTCCGCAGCGTCCAGCTCGCTCACCAGTTCGAACGCGGTGAGCTCGCGCGGCGACTCCTCGATCCCCTCGATGACCCCGATGACCTTGGACTCGTCGAGCGCATTCAGCTTCCGGGCGGCGGGGAACACCTGCCGCTCCAGCGAGCCGACGAACCCGTTGTAGTCCTTGATGGTGCGCTCCAGCGACCGGCCGAGCTTCTCGATGTGACCGGCGGTGGTGGAGAGCCGCGTGTAGAGGGTGCGGCTGAGGTCGAACAGCTGCTTCGCCTCCTGCGTCAGCACGTCCTGCTGCCAGCTGAACGCCACGGTCTTGAGCACCGACCACAGCGTGACAGGCGAGGCGAGGGCCACCCGCTTGCCGAAGGCGAACTCCATGATCGACGGATCCGCCTCCAGCGCCGACGACACCAGCGACTCGCTCGGGATGAACGCGATCACCAGCTCGGGCGACGACTCCAGACCGGTCCAGTACGCCTTGCTGCCGAGCGCGGTGATGTGATCGCGGACCGCCTTCACATGCTGCTTGAGGAGCGTCTCGCGCTGGGCCCGCTCCGGCCCGGTCGCCGTCGCCGGGATCTGGCTGGCCTCCAGGTAGGAGTTGAAGGGCACCTTCGCGTCGAGGGCGATGCTCTTGCCCCCGGGGAGGTGCACGATCATGTCGGGACGGCCGGAGCCCGACTCCGACTGGATGCTCGACTGGACGGAGAAGTCGACGCGCTCGATGAGTCCCGCTGCCTCCACGACGCTCCGCAGCTGGGTCTCGCCCCACACCCCGCGCGTGCTGTTGGAGCGGAGCGCCGACGCGAGCGCCTCCGCTGTGCTCCGCAGCCGCTCCTCCGACTCCGCCGCCGTGCGCAGCTGCTGCGTGAGCTGGCCGTGCTGCTCGTGCCGCTGGGTCTCGAGCTCGACGACCTTGCGCTGCATCTCGGTCAGCGTCTGGCGCACGGGCGCGAGCGCCTCGAGCACCTTGCTCTCCGCCCGTTCGCGAGCGGTGCGCTCCTGCGCCTCCGCACGCTCCCGGTCGGCGCGCTCCTGCGCCTCGGCACGCTGGCGCTCCAGGAGCTCGCGGTACTGCTGCTGGGCGTCCCGCAGCTGCTCCTGCAGCGCATCCACCCGCGTGTGCGCCGCGGCGAGGTCCGTGCGGATCTCGGCCTGCACCGCTGCCTCCGCAGCGCGCACCTCCGCCAGCTCGGTCGCATGGCGCGCCTCGATCACGGCCGGGTCGATCGGCGCGGCCCCCGGATCGGCGACCGGTCGACGACGCAGCAGCGTCGCCACGATCATGCCGGCCGCGGCACCGCCGACGACGAGGCCGAGCACGAGTCCGAGGAGGAGGGCGAGGATGTCCATGGCCTCAGTGTGTCAGGGGCGTCCGACACCGGACGTGCGCGACGCCGATCTGCGGACAACCCGTCCTCGACGACCGCCTGTGGAAGGATCCGGACGGGCTCAGGCGGCGATCGGGACGCCGATGCGCCCGACGCGAGCCCCGCAGAGCTCGGCGAGGTCGTCGATCGTGGCCGCGCCATGCCGTCGCGCCGCGTGGATCACGATGGCCGCGCAGGCCTCGGCGTCCGCGAGCGCGTCGTGGTGGTGGAAGTCTTCGAAGCCGGCGGCCATCGCGGCCACCGGGAGCCGGTACGACTCCAGCGAGTACGTGCGCCGGGCGACCTGCAGGCTGCACAGGTAGCGGTACTCCGGGCAGTCGACCGCGGTGGCCAGGCATGCCGCCCGGATGACCCCCATGTCGAAGCCGGCGTTATGGGCGACGAGGTGGTCGTCCTCGGCGAACTCGACCAGGTCGGCCAGCTGCTCCACCCAGCCCGGCGCTCCGACCACCTGCTCGGGCCGGATGCCGTGGATGCGCACGTTCCACTCCTGGAAGTGGTCGTGCCCGAACGGCGGCTGGATGAGCCAGCCGGCCCGATCGACCACCTTGCCGTCGCGCACCTTGATGAGTCCCACCGAGCACGCCGAGGCGGCGGAGGAGTTGGCGGTCTCGAAGTCGATGGCGGTGAAGTCCAGGGTCACGCTGCGATGCTCGCACGGCCCACCGACGCGGCCGGGGAGGCGGTCCGCGTGCCGCGCCATCCGGCGTCGGGCGCGCCGCCGACCGTCCCCGAATCGTCCACAGGCGCAGCGTCGCGGCGACTTCTCCACCGATCCCGCCGACCCTCCCGGCCGGCCGGACCCGCTGCGTACCATCGGGCCATGCGCCAGAGAAACGACCGCGAATCCCACGCCGCCTCCTTCGACCGGGCGGCGGATGTCTACGACGCCGCGCGCCCCTCCTACCCCGCCGAGGCGGTGTCCTGGCTGACCGAGGGGGTGGAGGGGCCGGTGCTCGACCTCGGCGCCGGCACCGGCAAGCTGACGGCCGAGCTGGTCAAGGCCGGACGGGAGGTCACAGCCCTCGACCCCTCCGAACAGATGCTGCGCGTACTGTCCGAACGCCTCCCCGGAGTGGAGGTGCGGGTCGGCAGAGCGGAGCAGCTGCCGTTCTCACCCGGCTCCTTCTCCCTGGTGGTCGCCGCCCAGGCGTGGCACTGGGTCGACCAGGAACGCGCGGTGCCTGAAGTCGCGCGCGTGCTCAGGCGGCCGAGCGGCCGGCTGGGACTGGTGTGGAACGACAGGGACGAGTCGGTCGGCTGGGTGCGCGAGCTCGGCGAGCTGATGGGCTCGCCGGACGCGACCTACGGCGAGGACGAGGAGCCCCGCGTGCCCGAGCCGTTCGGGCCGTTCGAACGACACGACGTGCGCTGGGTGCAGCAGTTGACGGTGGAGGGGCTGCTCGATCTGGCCCGGTCGCGCAGCTACTTCATCACGAAGGATCCGGAGGGGCAGGCCGCGGTGATCGCCTCCCTCCGGCGCCTGGCCGCGGAGCATCCCGACCTCGCCGGGCGCGAGACGCTGGAGCTGCCGTACGTGACCCGCTGCTACCGGGCAGGGCTGGCGTGAGCCGCGGTCGCCCGGCGGCCATCGCCCTGGCCCGTAGAATGGACGACCGTGGCTCTCACTATCGGTATCGTCGGGCTGCCCAACGTGGGCAAGTCCACCCTTTTCAACGCGCTGACCAAGAACACGGCGCTCGCCGCGAACTACCCGTTCGCGACGATCGAGCCGAACGTCGGCGTGGTGAACCTGCCCGACCCCCGCCTCGACACCCTCGCCGAGCTGTTCTCGAGCGAGCGCACCGTGCCGGCGCCGGTCTCGTTCGTCGACATCGCCGGCATCGTGAAGGGTGCGAGCGAGGGCGAGGGCCTGGGCAACAAGTTCCTGGCGAACATCCGCGAGGCCGACGCGATCGCCCAGGTGGTCCGCGGCTTCAGCGACCCCGACGTGGTGCACGTGGCCGGCAAGGTCGACGCGGCGGGCGACATGGAGACGATCAACACCGAGCTGATCCTCGCCGACCTGCAGACCCTCGAGAAGGCGGAGGCCCGCTACGAGAAGGAGGTCAAGGGGCGCAAGCTGGAGCCGATCGTCCTCGAGACCGCACGCGAGGCGGCGGCGTACCTGAACACCGGCAAGCCGCTCTCGACCTCCTCGATCGACCTCGAGCCGATCAAGGAGCTGGGCCTGCTCACCGCCAAGCCGTTCATCTACGTGTTCAACGTGGACGAGGACGTGCTGACCGACGAGTCCCGCCGCGCGGAGCTCGCCGCCCTGGTCGCTCCGGCGCAGGCGGTGTTCCTCGACGCCAAGCTCGAGTCCGAGCTCATCGACCTCGACGCGGCGGACGCCGCCGAGCTGCTGGCCTCCACGGGTCAGGAGGAGAGCGGGCTGAACCAGCTCGCCCGCATCGGCTTCGACACGCTTGGCCTGCAGACCTACCTCACTGCCGGCCCGAAGGAGTCGCGCGCCTGGACCATCCACAAGGGCTGGAAGGCCCCGCAGGCGGCCGGCGTCATCCACACGGACTTCGAGAAGGGCTTCATCAAGGCCGAGGTCATCTCCTTCGACGACCTGGTGGACGCCGGAAGCGTCGCCGAGGCCCGCTCCCGCGGCAAGGCCCGCATGGAGGGCAAGGACTACGTCATGCAGGACGGCGACGTGGTGGAGTTCCGCTTCAACGTGTAACCAACCGCAGGTTTGACCACGGCGTTCACCAGCCGTGCGACCCCGGCGACCCCTTGAACGGCCCGACGACGGCACTCGTGATCCAGCCGCCGTAGAAGCCTCCGGGCTGCGGGGTGACAACCTCGCCGTCGACGGTGCACTCGTCCATCTGCTGCGCGTAGACGGCGACGCGGTCCCGGAGCGGCTCGAAGCCGGGCGACGGATGCGGGTAGTTCCATGCGGCAGCGAGCCGCACCTCGCCTCCGCCGAGCACGTCGAGATATCGCGCGGTGCCCTTGAACTCGCAGAACGATGAACCGTCGGCGTCGACCAGCGCGCCGGTGACGAAGTCCGCCATCGGCAGGTAGTAGACCGGCGGATGGCTGGTCTCGAGCACCCGGACGACGTCTCGGGTGTCAACGATGAGGTGCCCGCCCAGCCGGATCGTGACGGGCGCGGAGATCCGCTCGATGCGCGGCGGCCTCGGGTAGTCCCACACAGACTCCTGTCCCGGTCCTGGGATCTCGGGGCGTGGTCGGGGCACCTGTTCACTCTAGGTCAGCGGTGCTTAGCTGGAGTATGGCCGCCTCACCGATGTTCCCGCTCGGATCGGTGCTGTTCCCCGGCGTGGCCATCCCGCTACGGGTGTTCGAGCCGCGGTATCTGACGATGGTCGGCCGATTGCTCGACGAGGACGAACCGGGTTTCGAGTTCGGCGTCGTCCTCATCGAGCGCGGACCCGAAGCCGGGGGCGGCGACCAGCGCGCCTCGGTCGGGACGATGGCACGTCTGGTGAGCGCTGCGGCGGGCGCCGACGACCTGCTCATCGTCGGCGTGGGGACGCGGCGATTCACGGTCGAGCGCTGGCTCGACGACGACCCCTATCCGCGAGCCGAGCTCTCGATGCTGCCGGAGCTGGAGTGGTCCGAGGCGCTCGCACCCCTGCGGGCCGAGGCCGAAGCGGTCGTCCGCCGCGTGATCGCCCGCGTCGCGGACCCGCAGTCGGATGCCGGCATAGAGCTGTCGGACGATCCCGTCGCGGCCATCTGGCAGCTGGCGGCGATCGCCCCGCTGGGCGAATACGACAGGTACACGCTGCTGAGGTCGGCGTCGATGGGGGGTCTCCTGCGTCAGATCATCGACCTGGTCATCGAGGCCGAGGAGCTCTGGTCCGCCGAATGAGATGCCACAGCATCGCCCCGTGAAGGTCTGCTTCGACCTGTCGCCCGCACGCCACCCGGCCGCCACAACGGAGGCTCCGGCGCACCCATCGGCACTCCTCTTCCTCCCTCCTCGGCTGCGCACCCGCGTGTCGCGCGCAGACTCCTCCGCTGTGGCGAGCGCCCTCCGTGACAGGCCGCAGGAGAAGACAGCCACGGCGGGCTGGATCTCGAACCCGACTGACAGGCCACGATGGTGTTCGAGCGCCTCGCCTGATCCGAGCAGCTTTGGAGAAGCCTCCCGCTTCCTCCGCTCGCTAGCGTTGACCCGATCGAACAACGAGGAGGTCCCCATGTCGAACGCGGTCGATTTCGTCAGCGTGTCCACGGCCGGGTTGGAGTCGTCGCCGGTGGCGGAGGCGGTGGCCGGGCTGCGTGCCAACGAGGCGCGCTATTTCAAGAACAAGTACGATCACGACTTCACCGTCAGCAGCCCGGACGAGCTTCCGGAGGCGCTGGAGCGCGCGCAGCGCATCCTGAAGGAGGAGCGCGGGATCGTCATCGCCTCGCGCCCGCTGGAGGTGTCCGACTTCGTGGTCGACGGCGTCCGCTGGACCTACGTGTTCTACGAGTCGGGGCTGTCCATCAACGTGCTGTACACGCTGGAGGACGGCGGCAAGCGCGCGGTCGGGTTCAAGCTGTCCGACGGGATGGACGTCCCCGACGAGCTGAGCGACTTCAAGTTCGCGCGGCAGAAGTCGAAGCTCGCCGGCACGATCCGCGGCTCGTTCTTCGTCATCAAGGGCGAGTACTGACGCCGCACGGGATGTCGCACCCCTTCGCTACGCTCCCCGCATGAGCATCGAGGTGCTGCCCGCCACCGGCCGCTGGGACGACTTCGCGACGTTCATGGTGCCGCGCAAGCCGGGCGGCGGCGGGTGCGTCTGCATGTCGTACCGGGATGCCCGCCTCGGGATGCCGGAGCGCATCGCGTACATGGAGGACGAGTGCGCGCGGGAGCCGGGTCCCGGAGTGCTCGCCTACCTGGACGGGGAGGTCGCGGGCTGGTGCTCGGTCGCGCCGAAGTCCACGTACCGGCGCCTGCTGAACTCGCGCACCATCCCGCACCTCGACGAGGAGCGGGACCCGTGGTCGATCGTGTGCTTCGTGGTGCGCGGCGGGTTCCGCAAGCGCGGCCTCATGCACGACCTCCTCGACGGCGCGGTCGAGCGCGCGCGGGCAGCCGGCGCCGAGCTCGTGGAGGGCTACCCGGTCGACGTCGGCCCCGAGAAGGTGGATGTCATCAGCGGATACGTCGGCACCGTGCGCCTGTTCGAGGCGCACGGGTTCCACCGCCTGCAGGAGACCGCCGCGCACTCCGGCGGCGCGACGCGCTGGGTGATGCGGCGGGAGCTTTGACCCCTACAGCTGATCCTTCTCCAGCCACTTCTCCGCCAGGTGGTCGGCGATCACGCGGCGGATGGTGCCCGACTTCGAGCGCAGGACGATCGACTCGGTGCGGATGATCGGGCCCTTGCGGCGGACGCCCTCCACGAGGCCGCCGTCGGTGACGCCGGTCGCCACGAAGAAGGTGTTGTCGCCCTTCACCAGGTCGTCGGCGTCGTAGACCTTGTCCATGTCGAGGCCGGCCGCGATGCCCCCGGCGCGCTCGGCGTCGTCCTTCGGCGCCAGCCTGCCCTGCATGAAGCCGCCCAGCGCCTTGATCGCCGCCGCGGTGGTGATGCCCTCCGGGCTGCCGCCGACGCCGACGCACATGTCGATGCGCGACTCGTAGCGGGCCGCGTTGATGCCGCCCGCCACATCCCCGTCGAGCAGGAGGCGCGTGCCGGCGCCGGCCGAACGGATCTCGTCGATCAGTCCCTCGTGCCGCGGGCGGTCCAGCACGGCGACGCGGATCTCGCCGACCGGCTTGCCCTTCGCCTTCGCCAGCTCGCGGATGTTGTCGCCGATCGACTGCGACAGGTCGACGACGCCGCGGCCCTCCGGCCCCGTCACGATCTTCGACATGTAAAAAACGCTGGAGGCGTCGAGCATCGTGCCGCGGTCCGACACCGCGATCACCGAGAGCGCGTTCTGCCGGCCGGCGGCCGTCAGGGAGGTGCCGTCGATCGGGTCGACGGCGATGTCGCAGGCGGGGCCGCGGCCGTTGCCGACGTGCTCGCCGTTGAAGAGCATCGGCGCGTTGTCCTTCTCACCCTCGCCGATGACGATCAGGCCGTCGAAGTTGACCGTGCCGAGGAACTTGCGCATCGCATCCACCGCGGCGCCGTCGGCCGCGTTCTTGTCGCCGCGGCCGATCCACGGGGTCGCGCGGATGGCGGCCGCCTCTGTCGCCCGCACCAGCTCCATCGCCAGGTTCCGATCGGGGTGGGTGAAGTGGGATGCGCTGTCGATGGTGCTGGTCATGATGGGTCCTCCCGGACGGATTCGAACGACGATGTCGGTGCCGCCCGCAGCGACGTGGGCGGGCGACGATGCCAGTGTAGCCAGGGGGCCGCTCGCGGGGACCGGCCCCGCACGGACGTGCACGCGCTCACCGCACACCGGTCCGGAGACGGGGGCGCCCTGCGTCGCTGACGCCTGTCCGGCCCCTCTCCGGAGGCGGCGAACCGGCCCCGGGGTCCGCTGCACGGCGCTACACCCGCGCACCCGTCCCCACCGGCGCGAGCCCGACCGCGTCGAGCACCTCGGCCAGCGTCTCCGGGCCGCCGACGTTGCCCGGCACGACCACGTACGTGATCTCGCGGCCGTCGTGCGCGAGCATCCGCCACACCGAGACGCCCGGCAGCACCTGGCCGACCACGAACGCCCAGGTCGCCCCGATGCCGGTGCGGGCCACCTCGGCGGAGGTGATGCCGCCCTTGGCGACCACGACCTCCACCGATGGGAGCAGGTCGCGGACGGCCGTGGTGATCGCCGTCATCACCTTCTCACCGTGTGCGAGCGTGTTGTTCTCGGCGGCGCGGACGCGCTCGCTGGTGACGACGGTCAGGGGGCGCTCGGCGAGCTGCGCCCGCGCGCGGCCGGCAGCGGCATGTCCGGCCGCGACGGGGTCGGCCAGCGCCTCGGCGGTGTCGATGACGGCCTCCTCACCCCAGTCCTCGCGGAGGCGCTCCAGCTGAGCGCTCGCGCCCCCGGTGTGCGACCCGCAGGCGAGCAGCGTCGGCCGCGGCTCGGGGACGATCGGACGCGGGAGGAGCCCCTCGCTCTGCACGCCGGCGAGGGCCGCGGCGAGGGGCGCCGCCGACCGCACCACGATGCTCGCACCCGCCGCGCGCGCCTCCTGCACGGCGGCGGCGATGCGGCGGATGTCGTCGTCGGTCAGCGCGTCCGGCAGCAGGACGCTGCCCGCCGGCGCTGACGCGAAGGCGGCGGCGAGGCCGGCCGCGTCCCCGCGCACCACGGCGAGCGGCACGCCCACCGGTTCGCGCGACGACTTCTCGCGCACGTAGTCGGCGAGGATGCCCGTGGAGAACGGGAAGACCGGGTCGTCCGCGTACTCCGTCTCGTGCGCGGGGTGGACCGTGTCGCCGATCCGGACGAGGTGGACGCCGTCGACCGTCGTGCGGCCGCCGTCCGGGAACGCGGGCACGAACAGCATCACGGCGTCGTCGTCGAGGAAGACCTCGGTCTCGGCGAACACGTGACCGCGGAGGGTGGAGTCGCCGCGCAGCACGAACTGCAGCTCCTCCCCCAGCCGGCGCGCGGCCTCCTCGGCGTCCGCCTTCACGCGCGACACCAGGCGCACCGCGGCCGTCTCATCGATCGCACGGCTGTTGGTCTGCACGTACACGCTGTCGCTGAGCCGGAGCGCTTCGGTGAGGAGGTCGGCGTCGCTCTCGAGCAGCACGCGCACGCCGGTCGCGGACTGGGTGCCGGTGGGGTCGTCGTCGAGCACGACGGTCTTCATGGTGGTCCTTTCGAAGGGGTGCGGAGGGGGCCAGGCGCGGCAGGCCGGACGGGCATCCGCTGGAGGCGCGGCGCCGGAAGGGGACGCCGCGCCTCCGCGGGTCTCACTCGCTGGTCTTACTCTCCCGAGGCGATCACGCGCTCGACCTCGGCGCGCTCGGCGGCGCCCCAGGTCTCGCGGGTGAGGGCGACGCCGATCAGGCCGATGACGCCGACGGCGACGTAGATCCAGGCGACGCCGCCCCAGCCCATCCCGATCGCCGCGGCGGTCGCGATGAAGGGGATGAAGCCGGACAGTGCGGCCGAGAACTGGTAGCCGAGGGAGGCGCCGGAGGTGCGGGTGTTCGTGCTGAACAGCTCGCTGAAGTAGGCGCCCTGGGTGCCGGCGAGCATGTCGTGGATGATCGCGAGGCCGATCACGTAGACGAGCACGATCAGGAACGGCAGGCCGGTGTTGACCATGAGGAACATCGGGAAGCCGAACGCGATGGTCGCCAGGGAGCCGATGAGGTACGTCTTCTTGCGGCCGATCCGGTCGCTGAGGGCGCCGAACAGCACGGTCGTGAAGCAGCCGAGCGCGGTCGCGATGATGAGGCCGGTCAGCGCGGTCTCCCGCGACGCGATCTCGCCCGAGGTGATGTACGAGATCAGGTAGGTGACGATGACGTAGAAGCCGCCGGTCTCGGCCAGGCGCAGGGCGATGACGCGGAGGACGGTCCGCCAGTCGTTGCGCAGCACGGTCAGGATCGGGTTCTTGACCAGCGTGCCCTGCGTCTTCGCCTCCTCGAACTCCGGGCTCTCCGACACCTTGAGGCGGATGATGAGGCCGGCGATGATCAGCACGGCGCTGAGCATGAACGGCAGACGCCAGGCGAGCTCGTTGCCGAGGCCCGCCGACAGCAGGAAGGCGACGTTGGCGAGGAACACGCCGAGCGGGACGCCGACCTGCGGGATGGCGGAGTACTTGCCGCGCTTGCGCCACGGGGCGTGCTCGAAGGTCATGAGGATGGCGCCGCCCCACTCCGCGCCGAAGGCGAGGCCCTGGACGATGCGGATGGCGGTCAGCAGCAGCGGCGCGAGCAGACCGACCTGTGCGTACGTCGGCAGCAGGCCGATCAGCACGGTCGAGATGCCCATGACGAACAGCGCGCCGACGAGGACCGGCTTGCGGCCGTACTTGTCGCCGAGGAAGCCGCCGATGATGCCGCCGAGCGGGCGCATCGCGAAGCCGATGCCGAAGGTCAGGAAGCCGAGCAGGACGCCGACCACCGGGTCCTCGCTCGGGAAGAAGTCGGTGCCGAAGTAGAGGGCCGCGGCGGTGCCGTAGGCGAGGAAGTCGTAGTTCTCGACGGTCGTGCCGACGGCCGAGCCGATCGCCACCTTCAGCTTGTCGGGCGAGCCGTTGGCCGCCTGCTGCGAGCGGGACGCTGTCATGGTCATGGTGAGGATATCTCCCTTGATACTCATCGAGGCCGGGAGACCCTCTCCCTGGCCTATCCGGCGGAGCTGGTGACCCCGCCGACGTTGCCGATCGTGTAGAAGCTGGTGATGTGGTCGCGCACCTGGCGTGCGGCCTCATCGGGGTCCCGCCGCACGATGGCGGCGAGGAGTTCGCGATGCTCGGCCCTGACCGTCTTCGCGGTCTCGCGCCAGTTCGTCAGGCTCGCGTAGGCCTCGATCATCTGGCGGTTGATCGCGATGCGGAGGGACTGCATCAGGTGGGCGGTCAGGGCGTTGCCGGTGGATTCGGCGATCGCGACGTGGAAGGCGCTGTCGAGCCGGTTGAACTCGCGCGTGTCGATGCGCGGGTCCTCCATCGCGTCGAGGATGCCGGCCAGCCGGGCGTGGTCGTCATCCGTCGCGCGGTGGGCCGCCTCCCGGCACGACCACGTCTCGAGGGCGATGCGCGTCTCGAGCACGTCGGTCTGGCTGAAGTGCCCCAGCGCGAGCTGGAGCTTCAGGAGGTTGACGAACCCGGGGCCGGGGGTCCCGACCAGCACCGCCCCACCCTCCGGGCCGCCGCCGCGGCGGATGTCCACCACGCCGAGCGCCTCCAGCACGCGGAGGCTCTCCCGGAGGGAGGGCCGGCTGACGCCGAGGGAGAGCGCGAGGTCGCGCTCGCTCGGCAGGTGGTCCCCCGCCTTCAGCCGTCCGTCGAGGATGCGCTCCTCGATCTGCGCCATGACCTGCTCGTACGTGCGCACCCGCTGCACGGGCTCCCACGCCGCGTCTCCGGACATCGCGTCCCCCAATCTGGATCTCGTCGGATGCGTCGGCGCCACACGCGCCGCCTCCGATGAGAAGCAGTCTAGGGTTCATGGCGCTCACGGTCTGTCTGTCAGACCACGGCGAGGTGCTCGCTGCGGAACTCGGCCTCCAGCTCCTTGCGGACCTGGACCGCCTGCAGCGACTCGTCGACGTCGATGTCGTCCCACGAGACCGTGCGGTCCTTCGGGACGTCGCGGATGAGCTTCGCCCCGTGGGCGAGACCGAGCGGGAGCGCGTTGTGCTCCAGCGAGGTGGCGGCGGGCGCCAGCTTGCCGAACACGGTGTAGCCGCCCTCGCCGTCGAGCGTCTCCCCGGCGCGGAGGTCCTTCTTGGCGGTGGTGACGACGTCGCCGCGGAAGCCCGTCGGCGAGCCGGTCGCCTCGCCGCGCAGGACCGCGGCCGCGATCGAGACGCCGAGCTCCAGGCCGATCATGTGGTACGGCCGGTACAGCTCGCCGAAGCGGCCGGAGGGGTCGGTCTGCACGCCGTACTCCGCGAAGCACTGCACGGCGTAGTCGGTGCGCGCCTCGAACGTGACGTAGACGCCCCAGCGGAGGTCGCGGTACACGTCGCTGCCGTCGCGGTTGAGGCTCGAGACGATCTCGACCGTGCCCGAGCGGCTGAGCGTGCCGCCGTTGGCCTTCGGGATGATGAGGGTCGACAGCTCGTCGACGCCCGCCGGCGTGAAGTTGAGGCCCTCGTCCTGCGGGATGAGCCCGGTGCCGTTCGCCACGGCCGCCATCTCGATCGCGGACTTGGTGCCGTCGAGGAACGAGTTGAACATCTTCGGGTTGTAGTCGCCGGAGGCGAGCTGCTCGTCCGTGAAGCCGTAGTAGTTCCACACCGTGTCTGGCGTGGAGTAATTGTACTCGGGGAGGTACTTGGTGCCCTTGCCCGCGGCGACCACGTCGAAGCCCACGGTGCGGCACCAGTCGACCATCTCGCAGATGAGCGCGGGCTGGTCGCCGTACGCCATCGAGTAGACGACGCCGGCGGCCTGGGCGCGGCGCTGGAGGATCGGGCCGACCATGCAGTCCGCCTCCACGTTGACCATGATGACGTGCTTGCCGTTGTCGATCGCCTTCAGCGCGTGGTACGTACCGATGATCGGGTTGCCGGTGATCTCGAGCACGACCTCGATCTCGGGCCGCTCCAGGAGGGCGTCCGCGCTCTCCGTGACGAAGGTGGCGCCGGTGCGCAGCGCCTCGTCGAAGCTCGCGGCGGCGTAGCGCTCGGCCGCCCAGCCGGTGCGCTCCAGCGCGCCCTTGGCCTTGGGGACGTTGATGTCGGCAACACCCACGACGTGGAAGCCGGGGCTGTTCACGGCCTGCGTGAGGAACATCGACGAGAACTTGCCTGCGCCGATGACGCCGACGCGGATGGGGCCGGCTTCCGCGGTCCGCTTCTGCAGCAGGGAGTGCAGATTCATGTGCCTACTCCTTCGTGGCCGGCCCGCGGGCCGCCCTTCGGTGGTTCTTTGGAATGATGGTCAGACCATCAAGCCTTGCACCATGATGGAGGCCGCCTCCCGCGATGTCAAGCGCGGGCGGGCGGGCGGAATGGGCGGCCCGTATGATGAGACCCGTTCGACACCCCGATCTTCTGAGGAGCTTCAATGCCCATCGCAACGCCGGACCAGTACGCAGAGATGCTCGACAAGGCGAAGGCCGGCGGCTTCGCCTACCCCGCGTTCAACGTGTCGTCGTCGTCGACGATCAACGCGGTCCTGCAGGGCCTGACCGAGGCGGGCAGCGACGGCATCATCCAGGTCACCACCGGCGGCGCCGACTACTTCGCCGGCCAGTCCGTGAAGGCCCGCGCGACCGGTGCGCTCGCGTTCGCGAAGTTCGCCACCGAGGTCGCCAAGAACTACCCGATCACGGTCGCGCTGCACACCGACCACTGCCCGAAGAACGCGCTCGACGACTTCGTGCTGCCGCTCATCGCCGCCTCCGAAGAGGAGGTCAAGGCCGGCCGCAACCCGATCTTCCAGTCGCACATGTGGGACGGCTCCGCGGTGCCGCTCGACGAGAACATCGAGATCGCGCAGGAGATGCTCAAGCGCACCAAGGCCATCAACGCCATCCTCGAGATCGAGATCGGCGTCGTCGGCGGCGAGGAGGACGGCGTCCGCCACGAGGGCTCCAACGAGGCGCTCTACACCACCCTCGCCGATGTCGAGAAGGCCGTGGATGCGCTGGGGCTGGGCGAGAACGGCCGCTACATGGCCGCTCTCACCTTCGGCAACGTCCACGGCGTCTACAAGCCGGGCAACGTCAAGCTGCGCCCGGAGCTGCTCAAGGAGATCCAGGAGGGCCTGACCGCGAAGTACGGCCACGGCCCCAAGCCCCTCGACCTCGTCTTCCACGGCGGCTCGGGCTCGACCGACGCCGAGATCGCGGAGGCCGTGCGCAACGGCGTCGTGAAGATGAACATCGACACCGACACCCAGTACGCCTTCACCCGCGCCATCGCCGGCTACATGTTCGAGAACTACGACGGCGTGCTCAAGGTCGACGGCGAGGTCGGCAACAAGAAGGCCTACGACCCCCGCGCCTGGGGCAAGGTCGCCGAGTCCGCGATGGCCGCCCGCGTCGTCGAGGCCACCCAGCAGCTCGGCTCCGCCGGCCACTCCGGCAAGTAATCCGTCAGCGGCGGCCGGCCCCCGGCCGGCCCCCGCCCCGACCCCCCCCCCCCCCCCCGCCCCCGAGCCCGCCGCGCCCCCGCTCGACCCCTCGGGCGTCGCGACCTGCACGGCGGTGGCGCCCGGGCCGATCGGCACGCACGG
>NZ_JBPGXM010000094.1:0-15764 GCF_056755495.1 Leifsonia sp. KNZ12-8B | reverse complement strand
CTGCACGCCGCCACGCTGCCCGCCGCCACCCCGCCCGACGAGCTCGGCGGGATCGCGGGGCTCGCCTCGCGCGTGATGCTGCTGCTCGGCGAGTTCGGCGTCGGGGTCTGCTCGTTCGCCGAGGTCGCGTTCCCGCCCATCCCGAGCGAGGTCATCCTGCCGTTCGCCGGCTTCCTCGCCCGCCAGGGCTCGCTGAACGTGGTGCTGGTGCTGATCGCGGCGACGCTCGGCAGCCTCCTCGGCGCCGTGCTCCTCTACCTGCTCGGCCGCACGCTCGGCGAGGAGCGGGCCATCCGCCTCCTGGCGAAGCTGCCGCTGGTCGACGAGTCCGACTTCCGGACCGCCGCCGACTGGCTGCACCGCCACGGCCGCGGCGCCGTCTTCTTCGGGAGGCTCATCCCGCTCGTCCGCAGTCTCATCTCGCTGCCCGCCGGGGCGACGCGGATGCCGTTCGCCGTCTTCGCGCTGTTCACGCTCGCGGGCACACTCGCCTGGAACACGGTGCTCGTCGGCGCCGGCTACCTGCTGGGCACGCAGTACGAGCTGGTGGACCGCTACTCGGGCGTCATCGACGTCGTGATCTACGTCGCGATCGCCGTCACGGTCGTCTGGCTGATCGTCCGGCGCGTGCGCCGGAATCGTGCGTCGCAGCGGCAGGAGGCCCGGGAGTGACGGAGCCGGCGCAGGCGGAGCCCGGCACGACGGCGGAGCCCGGCACGACGGCGGAGGTCGATCGCGCCCTCGTGCGCCGCCCGTGGGGCATGCTCGGCTGGTTCGCGATTCCGGCTGTCGTGCTCGTGATCCCGTACCTCTTCTTCGCGACGTGGGTGCAGTTCGAGCTCGACGCGGCCGGCCTGATCGACCAGCACCCGCTCGCCGACGCCGGCGAGGAGGACGTGGGTATCATCATGGGCCTCGCCCCGGCGCTCTTCGTGCTCGCCGCGACGCTGTTCGTGACGCTCGTCACCTTCCCGTCCCGCGCGCGACCCGTGAGCCGATCACAGGGGCGTGAGCCGATCACACGGGCGTGATGGAGCCGGCTGCGGGACTCGAACCCGCGACCGCTCGCTTACAAGGCGAGTGCTCTACCAACTGAGCTAAGCCGGCGCACTGGACAGCGTAGCGGAGCCGGGCTCAGCCCGCCGACGGGGTCGGGGTGGGGGTCGCGGTCGACGTGTACTCGTCGCCCTGCGCCTGCAGCACGAACGCCTTGAAGTCGTCGGCGTCGGTGAGCGAGCCGGTGTACGGCTTGCCGTTGACGAGCACGAGCAGGGCGTTCGTCATCTTCTGCACGTCGGAGTTCGGGATGGGCCCGCTCAGCGCGCGGTCGCTCGCCTCGGTGACCCAGGTCTTGAACCGGCCGTCGTCGATGCAGGCGTCGATGTCGCTCTTCGCGCGGGCGCCCGCAGCCGCGACGCGCTGCTTCAGCTGCTGGTCGGTGAGTCCGGGGCTGCCCTCCTTCGGCTGCTTCTCGAAGAGGGAGGCGTTGAACTTCCAGAAGGCGTCCGGCGAGTAGTTGGCCACGCAGGCTGCGGCGTTCGCGGCGCGCAGCGAGTACTTCGTGCCGGCGGAGTGGCTCGTGTAGATGGCGACCGGATGCATCTCGACCGTGACGGCGCCGGCCTTCACCAGCGGCTCCAGCTGGTCGAGGTTGGTGCGCTGGAAGTCGCCGCAGAGGTCGCAGAGGTAGTCGGCGTAGATGCGGATGTCGACGGTGCTGCCGCTCGGGTCCGGCTCGCTGGCCACCGGCTTGGCGTCGGCGGCGAGCGCCGCCGTCGTCTTCACCTGCAGCTCCGAGCCGACCACGACGCCGTCGCTGGCCATGTTCTTCGGACCGGGGACGGTCGGGCGGATCGCGCTCACGATGACGACGGCGACGATCGCGGCGACGGCGAGCACGCCGACGACGATGCCGCCGCCGAGCAGGGCGCGCCTCCTGCGATCCTTGCGCTGCTGCGACGTGCGCAGCTGCCGGGCCTTCTCGCGGGCCGCGGCGCGCACGTCGCCGGGACGGCCCTCGTCGGATTCGGTCATGCGTATCAAACCTCGGGGTGCTTCGGGGACTGCGCGGGGGGACGCAGTGTGTGGTGCGGCGAGCGCACGCAACCGGACGATCGTAGAACGCCTGTCTGGGAATCGACCAGACGGCGGCTGGACGCCGGGCGACCTCCGGGAGGCTGCCCCCCGAACGCGGTTCGGAGCACCCCCTCCCATGCCATACTATGGTCGCTGAGGCGACGACGCCCACGGACGTCGACGCCACGTTCATCCATTCACAACGGATCGTCCGGCACGTACCTGCCGGTGAAGGAGACAGAAAGACAATGGCGACAGTCACTTATGACAAGGCCACCCGGCTCTACCCGGGATCGAACCGTCCCGCGGTGGACTCCCTCGACCTCGAGATCGCCGACGGCGAGTTCCTCGTTCTCGTCGGCCCCTCCGGCTGTGGCAAGTCGACCTCCCTCCGCATGCTCGCGGGGCTCGAGGAGGTCAACGACGGCAACATCTTCATCGGCGAGCGCAACGTCACCGACGTGCCGCCGAAGGACCGCGACATCGCGATGGTGTTCCAGAACTACGCGCTGTACCCGCACATGACGGTCGCCGAGAACATGGGCTTCGCGCTCAAGATCGCCGGCGTCGGCAAGGAGGAGCGTGCCCAGCGCGTCCTCGAGGCCGCGAAGCTGCTCGACCTCGAGCCGTACCTCGGCCGCAAGCCGAAGGCCCTCTCGGGTGGTCAGCGTCAGCGCGTCGCCATGGGCCGCGCGATCGTCCGCTCCCCCCAGGTGTTCCTCATGGACGAGCCGCTGTCGAACCTCGACGCCAAGCTCCGCGTCCAGACCCGCACCCAGATCGCCTCGCTGACCCGCCGCCTGGGCGTCACCACGGTCTACGTCACCCACGACCAGACCGAGGCGCTCACCATGGGCGACCGCATCGCGGTCCTCAAGGACGGCGTGCTGCAGCAGGTCGGCACCCCGCGCGACCTCTACGCGCAGCCGAACAACGTCTTCGTCGCCGGTTTCATCGGCTCGCCCGCCATGAACCTGTTCACGGCCGACGTGACCGACGGCGGCATCAAGTTCGGCAACGCGGTCGTCCCGGTCGAGCGCGAGACCCTCGCGTCCGCCGGCTCCACGGTCACCATCGGTGTCCGCCCGGAGGACGTCGTCGTCTCGAACACCGAGGGCAGCGGCCTGAAGGTCACGGTCGACCTCGTCGAGGAGCTCGGCGCCGACGGCTACCTGTACGGCCACTCCGAGCTCGACGGCAAGCGCACCGACATCGTCGGCCGCGTCGACGGCCGGGTGCACCCGAACGCGGGCGACACGGTCTACATCACGCCGAAGCCGGGCCACGTCCACGTCTTCCACTCGGAGTCGGGCGAGCGTCTCGGCGGCGCGGTCGTCGACTGATCGACCGAGTCCAGCTCCACTCTGCCGCAGTCCGCACGCCGGACTGCGGCAGAGTGCTTTTCCGTCGCAGCACCACGCCCCACCCCGAGAGGTAACCCATGGCCGGATCCGTCACCATCACCGCAGCGACGGTCGAGCCCGCGCTGCTCGACCTCCCGTGGAACCTCCCGCTCGAGGACTGGTCGAGCGAGCACATCGCGCTGCTGCCGAAGGGCATCAGCCGGCACCTCGTGCGCTTCGCGAACCTCTCCGGGTACGTCATCGCCATCAAGGAGACGACGGCCGAGATGGCGCAGCGCGAGTACGACATGCTGCGCACGCTGCAGCGGCTGGACGTGCCGTGCGTCGACCCGTTCGCGGTCATCAAGAACCGTGAGGACGACGACGGCAACGCGCTCAACGCCGCTCTGGTCACCCGGCACCTCAAGTTCTCGCTCCCCTACCGCGCGCTGTTCTCGCAGACCCTGCGGCCCGACACCGCGACGCGCCTGGTGGACGCGCTCGCGGTGCTGCTGGTGCGCCTCCACATCGTCGGCTTCTTCTGGGGCGACGTGTCGCTGTCGAACACGCTCTTCCGCCGCGACGCGGGCGCCTTCGCCGCCTACCTGGTCGATGCCGAGACCGGCCAGCTCTACGACGGCCTCTCGAACGGGCAGCGCGAGAACGACCTCGAGATCGCCCGCGTCAACATCGCCGGCGAGCTCATGGATCTGGAGGCCGGCGGCCGCGTCGACGAGTCGCTCGACCCGATCAAGGTCTCCAACGGCATCGTCGCGGCGTACCGGTCGCTCTGGAAGGAGCTCACCGGCAGCGAGTCGTTCTCCTCGTCGGAGCGCTGGCGGATCAGCCAGCGCGTCGAGCGGCTCAACGAGCTCGGCTTCGACATCGAGGAGCTCGCCATCAAGACCTCCGATGAGGGCACGACCGTGCGCATCCAGCCGAAGGTCGTGGACGCGGGCCACCATCAGCGCCGCCTGCTGCGCCTGACCGGTCTCGACACCGGCGAGAACCAGGCCAGGCGCCTCCTGAACGACCTCGACTCGTACGCGGCGACCCTGGGCACCGAGGGGCTCGACGAGGAGGCGTCGGCCCACGAGTGGCTGCTGCGCGTCTTCGAGCCGGTGGTCCGCGCCATCCCCGCCGACCTCAAGGGCAAGCTGGAGCCGGCGGAGGTGTTCCACCAGCTGCTGGAGCACCGCTGGTTCATGTCGCAGACCGAGGGCAGGGACGTGCCGCTGGCGGAGGCGCTGACCTCGTACATCAACGACGTGCTGCGTCACCGCCGCGACGAGGCCACCGTGATCGGCCCGCCGACGGAGTCCTTCAGCGCGATCACGTCGTCGTCGGCCGCCGACGACGACGAGGACGCCGACGACTGGCGGTCGAAGGTCTGATCGCCGGGGTCCGCCCGGCCGCCGTGATCGACCGCGTCGATCGCGGCTGCCTGGGCGTGCGGTGAGTGCGGCCGGCGGCCGACCGGGTAAGGTCGTCGGGGGCGTCGAGTGAGAGGAGCCGGGAACTGCATCCGAAGATCATCCCCTTCGTGGTCGCCGGTCTGATGGCCGTGCCGACCGCCGGGATCGTCGTCTCCCCCGTCACCCCGGGAACGCCCGTGCCCACGCCGAAGACGGCCGCCACGGCCGCGCCGGCGCCCGGCACCGTGCGGCCCACGACCTCGCCGACGCCGACGCCGGCACGCACGGCCACCGCGACGCCCGCTCCGGCGTCCCCCTCTCCGGAGCCTTCGTCTTCGGCACCGGTGCCGGCCGCCACGGCTCAGCCGTTCGCGGGCCGGCCCGCGTCGCCCTTCCCGGGCACCGTCCCCGACTCCACGCTGCAGCAGGATCGGCGGGTGTGGCAGCAGCAGCTGCAGGCCGACCCCCAGCAGCGGGTCAAGCAGGTCTCGATGGCCGCGATCGGCGACTCGATCACCGCCTTCACCGACCGCGACGGCGACGCGACCCCCTGGTCCTGGGTGCGCACCGCGGCCGTCGGCGGCGTCAGCGACGCCGGTGGCTACCGCCACTGGGGCGACAGCACCGCCCAGATCCTCGCGCACACCGGCCGGCTGAAAGCCGACGTCGTCGTCGTGATGGCCGGCACCAACGACATCGGCAACGGGAGCCGACCGGTCCCCACGGCCCGCACGGTCGCGAACATCACCGCGATCTTCGACCGCACCGGCGTCAAGACCCGCATCCTCTCCGCAGTGGCGCCGAAGAACGACGGCGGCGCCGCGACCACCCTGAAGCTCAACCAGGCGCTGCGCCAGCTCGCCGCCCAGAAGGGCTGGACGTTCGTCGACCCGTGGACGACCCTCCGCACCAGCAGCGGCCGTTGGGTCGCCGGGGCCACGGTCGACGGCACGCACCCCACCGCACGCAGCGGCGCCATCGCGGGGGCCGCCCTGCGCGCCGCCGTCGTAGCGGTGTCGCCGGACCGCAGCATTCTCCGCTAGCAGCGACCTCCTGCCGCGCCTCCCCGCGCGGCGGCCGTGAGGTCACCGCTCCGAGAGAGGTCGACTCACCGCGATGTCTTCGCCGCTCCGGCGAGGGCGAGGGACGCCAGAGCCTCCGGGGACACCACCCGCTCGCCGCCCGCCGAACGACCGGTCGCCGTGGCGACGATGCCCACCGACCCGGCGCGCACATCCCGTGCGGCGATGCGATACGTCACGGTCGCCGTCGCCGTCTGCCCGGGCTTGAGCACTCCCCCGACGCCCGGCCAGTCGTACTCGAGAGCGCTGGGGCTGAGCCGCTGATCCTGCTGCGGAGCCGCACGCTCACCGGCGATCGCCACCTTCCGGATCGTCGCGCCGCCGGTGTTGGTGACCGTGAAGGTGAACCGGACGAGATCGCCGACGCCGCCGGTCGCACCGGGAGCAAGGGCGACGGACTCGGTCAGGGCCAGTGTCGTGGGCGTCGTCGCCGGCATGGTGGGCTCCACGGTCGGCGCTGGAGTAACCGCGCCCGTCGGCGTCACCGAGGGTGTCGGCGTCGGCGTCACCGAGGGTGTCGCGGTCGGCGTCACCGAGGGTGTCGCGGTCGGCGTCACCGTGGGTGTCGCTGTCGGCGCCGCCGTCGGCGTCACGGCCGGCGGCCCGGCGAGGGGCAGCGCTGCGGTCGACTCGTTGCTCCCTCTCGTCCGGTTCACCGCTCCCACCAGGTCGCCGTGCGCGGTGGCCGTGTTCCAGATGCCGCCGGCGTCGACGTCGGACTGCTTGATCACGTACGTCGCTGTCGCGACGACCTTCTCACCCGGCGCCAGGTACCCCTCGGCGCCCGGCCACTGGTAGGTCATCGCCGACAGGCCGTCCAGCGGGTCCACGATCACCACGTTGCGCAGCGAGAGAGCGCCGGTGTTGGTCGCCGTGAATCGGTAGGTGACCACGTCTCCCGCGCTCCCGCCGGTCGTGCCCGCGACCTCCTTGAGCAGATCCAGCGTCGGAGTCGCCCCGAGCGGAACCGTCGCGGGCGCCTTCCCGCCGTCGACGGCGGACCCGTCCGGAGCCCGCCCGGCCGACGAGGCGACGTTCGAGACCGCGCCGGCGTCGGCATCCGCCTGGGTCACCGTGTAGGTCGCGGTGGCCCGCACCGTCTCTCCCGGCTTCAGCACGCCCTGCGATCCCGGCCAGATGTAGACCAGCGCCGACAGCCCCGGCAGCGGATCGGTGATGACGACGTTCGTCAGCGTGGTGACACCGGTGTTCGTGGCCGAGAAGGTGTAGTCCACCGTGTCACCGGCCTTGCCCACCTGCCCCGGTGCCAGCGTGCCCGTCTTCGTGATGTTCAACGAGGCGTTCTGTGCGAGCGGGACCGTTGCCGACGCCCGACCGCCGTCGACCGGGGAGCCGTCAGGAGCGACGCCACCGGAGGTCGCCACGTTCGAGATCGAGCCGGCGTCCACATCCGCCTGCGTGACGACGTACGTCGCGGTCGCGGTCACCGTCTGACCCGGCCGCAGCGTCCCCGCGACGCCGGGCCAGCTGTAGCGAAGCGCGGAGAGCCCCGGCAGCGGGTCGGCGATGACGACCTGCGTCAGGGTGGCCGGACCGGTGTTGGTGGCCGAGAACGTGTAGTTCACGGTGTCGCCGGCCTTGCCGGTCGCCCCGGGAGCGAGGGCAGCGACCTTGCTGATGTTCAACGACGCGCCCTTCGCGAGCGGCACGGTGGCCGGAGCGCGACCGCCGTCGACCGGTGAGCCGTCAGGTGCCCGCCCGGCCGACGAGGCGACGTTCGACACCGCACCGGCATCCACGTCCGCCTGCCTCACCGTGTAGCTCGCCGTCGCGGTGACCGTCTGCCCCGGCTTGAGGACGCCCGCCGCTCCGGGCCACGTGTAGACCAGCGCCGACAGCCCGGCCAGCGGATCCGTGATGACGACCTGCGTCAGGGTCGTCGCACCGGTGTTCGTCGCCGAGAACGTGTAGTTCACGATGTCACCGGCCGTCCCGGTCGCCCCCGGGGCGAGGGCCGCCGTCTTGTGGATGTTCAGCGAACCGCCCTGGGACAGCGGCACCGTCGCCGGAGCGCGCCCGCCGTCCACGGTCGACCCGTCCGGAGACCTCCCCGACGACGTCGCCACGTTCGAGACGGCGCCGGAGTCCACGTCGGCCTGGGTGACGGTGTAGGTCGCCGTCGCCGTGACGGTCTGCCCCGGCTTCAGCACGCCCGCCGTCCCGGGCCAGATGTACTCGAGAGCCGACAGTCCGTGGAGGGGGTCGGTGATCACCACAGCGGTCAGCGTGACCGGACCGGTATTGGTAGCAGAGAACGTGTACGTGATCGTGTCCCCGGCCTGACCGCGTGCACCGTCGCCGAGCCGGGCCGTCTTGGTCACGTTCAGGGCGCCTCGGTGCGCCAGCGGCACCGTCGCCGGAGCGCGGCCGCCGTCGACGAGCGAGCCGTCCGGAGCACGGCCCGCGGACGTCGCGACGTTCGACACCGCACCGGAGTCCACATCCGCCTGCGTCACGGTGTACGCCGCGGTCGCCGTGACGGTCTGTCCCGGCCGCAGCGTCCCCGCGGTATCGGGCCAGGAGTAGCTCAGTGCCGACAGGCCGGGCAGCGGGTCGGCGATCGCGACGTTGGTCAGGGTCGTGGCGCCGATGTTCGTCGCCGTGAACAGGTAATTCACGGTGTCGCCCACCGCGCCGATGGCACCAGGGGCGAGCGCAGCGGTCTTCGTGATGTTCAGCGCGGAGGAGCCCGCCAGCGGCACGGTGGCGGGCGCCTTGCCGCCGTCCACCGATGACCCGTTCGGCGCCCGGCCTGCCGACGACGCGACGTTGGAGACCGAGCCCGCATCCACGTCCGCCTGTGTGATCGTGTACGTCGCGGTCGCGGTGACCTTCTGGCCGGGGGCCAGCGTGCCAGGCGCGCCCGGCCAGGTGTACGTCAGCGCGGAGAGGCCCGGGAGCGGGTCCGTGATGACCACGTTCGTCAGCGTCGTCGAGCCCGTGTTGGTCGCGCTGAAGAGATAGTTCACGGTGTCGCCGGCCTTCCCCGTCGCGCCCGGTGCCAGGGAAGCGGTCTTGGTCACATTCAACGAGGACGGCTGGCCCAGCGGCACGGTGGCCCGCGCCTCATTCGACCTCACGGGAGCGCCCGAGGAGGTCGTGCCATCGGCGACGGCCAGGTTCGACACCGAGCCGGCGTCGATGTCCGCCTGCTTCAGCGTGTAGGTCGCGGTCGCAGTGACCCGCTGGCCCGGCTGCAGGACCCCCGGAGCGCCCGGCCACTGATACGTCAGCGCGCTCAGCCCGGCGAGCCGGTCACTGACCGTGACGCCGTTCACGGTCACGCGCCCCGTGTTGATCACGGTGAACGTGTACTGCACCACGTCTCCCGCGACGCCGGACTGGCCAGGAGTGAGCTGCGCCGACTTCGTCAAGGTCAGCTCGGGGGTGACATTGAGCGGGACCGTCGCCTGCGCCGGCCCTGATGGGACGCTGCTGCCGTTGGGCGCCCGGCCCGTTGCGGTGGCGACGTTGTTCACCGACCCCGCGTCGATGTCCTTCTGCGCGATCGTGTACGTCGCCGTCGCTGTCACGCTCTGTCCAGGCATGAGCACCCCGGGCGCACCCGGCCATTGGTAGGTCAGTGCGCTCATCCCGGCGAGCTGATCGACCACGGTGACGTTGGTCAGGGTCTGGTCGCCGGTGTTGGTGGCGGTGAAGGTGTACTCCACCCGGTCACCGACCACCCCCTGCGCCCCCACGGCGAGCTTCGCCGTCTTGGTCAGCGACAGCTGCGGGTTCCCGCTCAGCGGGATCGACACGGAGGCCTTGCCGCCGTCCACCGGAACCCCGGCCAGGGTGGCGCCTCCTGCCGAGGCGGTGTTGTCCACCCGCCCGGCATCCACATCCGCCTGCGTGATCGTGTACGTCGCCGTCGCGGTGACCTTCTGCCCCGGCGCGAGCATCCCCGGCGTGCCCGGCCACTGATACGTCAGCGCACTCAGCCCGGCGTGCGGGTCGCTGATCGCGACGTTCTGCAACGTCACATCACCGGTGTTGGTCGCCGAGAACGTGTACGTGACCTGATCGCCGGCCTTGCCGGTCGCGCCCGGCGCCAGCGCACCCTGCTTGGTCATCGAGAGACCCGGCTTCGGGTTCAACGTCACCGTCGCCGGAGCCTTGCCGCCGTCCACCAGTGCGCCACCCGGATCCCGGCCCGTCGCACCCGCGACGTTCGAGACCGCACCGGCATCGACATCCGCCTGGGTCAGCTTGTACGTCGCGGTCGCCGTCACCGACTGCCCGGGCAGCAGTGTTCCGACGACACCCGGCCATTGGTACGTCAGGCCGGACAGCCCCGGCAACGGATCGGTGATCGTCACGCCCGTCAGCGTCACGTTGCCGGTGTTGGTCGCGGTGAACGTGTAGTTCACCGTGTCGCCCGCCTTCCCGGTGGCCCCCGGCGCCAGCGCCGCCTGCTTGGTGATCGACAGGCTCGGCGCCTGCACGACGGTCGTGACGGCCGTCGACGAATTGTTCGACGTGTTCGGATCGAGGTCGACACCGGCCACCGTCGCGGTGTTCGTAACCGTTCCTCCGCTGGCGGTGGGTGCCGTCCCGGACAGTTGGATCGGACCGAAGGAGGACCCGGCGGGCAGCACGATCTGCGACGCCGCCCTGGGGTCCGCGCACGAGAGGAGCGCTGCCGTCGTCACGTTCGAGCTCTGCACGGTGCAGCCCGGTGGAGCGACGGTGCAGACGAGGTCCCGCCCGCTGAGGGAGCAGCCCGGCGGCGCCGAGACGATGGCGGGATTCGACACGTTCGCAGGAATCGCGTCGCTGATGATGAAGCCGTGCGAGCCCCAGGGCCCCCGGTTGGAGACGGAGATGCTCCACGTGATGGTGCCACCGCCGCTCACCGTGGCCGGCGCCGTCTTCGTGATCGCGAGGTCGACCTGCGGGAGCAGCACCACCGTCGCGAACTGACCGGTGGGCGCCGTCCGCTGCGGGCAGATCCAGGAGGTCCACGGAATGACGATCGCGTTGCGATAGGCGACGGAGAAGGAGAAGCTGGAGATGCTCCCCTTCAGCTGCAGCACGCCGAACGAGGGGGTGCCCTCGTTGACGCAGGAGTTGGCGTTCACTGCGCTCTGCGGGTACTGCCACGTCGCCGTGCCGCTGCGCACCCACTTGCCCGTCGGCTCGCGCAGTGTCGTGAATGCGGCCGAGCCGGCCGCCGCCCCGTTGATCGAGCTCAGCGTGCTGTCGTACCAGCCGATGATGCAGCCCATGTTGACCGACTCGCTGGTCGACCAGTAGCGCCCGCTCGAGAGACCGAACGGGACGATGGGGTCGATGAGCGGCGTCTTGAAGCTCACCGTGTACGTGAAGGTCTCGCACGTGACCATCTGGTAGCGCGATCTGCCCTGGACGCACGACGGATCGCCGCCGTTGGTGTGCACCGCCATCCCCTCGCGGTCGGAGCCGGAGCCGGCTTGCACGACGTGCTTCGACGTGCTGATCGACAGCGTGCCGCCGGGGAGCGCGGCGAGGTTGCCGGGAAGCTGCCCGCTCGCCGTGCTGTTCGACGTCTGCGTCCACGCCATCGTGTTCGTGCCCGGGTACGAGTAGTCGGCGGCCGTGGCCGCGCCCGCGGGGACGAGCACCGCGAGCAGGACCGCGAAGACGGCGACGACGGCGACCGCCGCGCGCACAACACGCCCGGGGGACGAGGCTGTACGCTCTCCCGTCCCGTGGCCCGTGTGCCCGTACGACCTCGTGAGTATGCCGCTCATGGTGCCCCCTCCACAGCCGCGAGGGGCCGGTCCGGGCGCCTCGCGTGAAATCTGACATTCACTCGAAGCTAGCCCGCAGGGCGAAGAGAGTCGACGTCACCCGAATGGGTTACGTGGGAAAGAGCGAGAATTGCGTGGGCGCCACGGAGATATCGCGGGAGCGATCAGCCCCGCGGCGGCTCAGGAGGCGGCGCCCGCCTTCTTCTCGGCGCGCAGCTTGGCGATCTCGTACAGGGTGACGCTCGCGGCGATGCCGGCGTTGAGCGACTCCGTGCTCGCACTGATCGGAATCGACACGACCGCGTCGCAGGTCTCGGTGACCAGGCGCGACAGGCCCTTGCCCTCGCTGCCGACGACGATCACGACCGGGCGGTCGGCGAACGACAGCCCCGGCAGGCTCGTGTCCCCTCCGCCGTCGAGCCCGAGCACGAACACGCCCGCCTGCTTGAACGCCTTCAGCGTCTGCGTCAGGTTCGCGGCCATGGCGACCGGGGTGCGCGCCGCGGCGCCGGCGGAGGTCTTCCACGCGGCGGCGGTCATGCCGACCGAGCGGCGCTGCGGGACGATGACGCCCTGCCCGCCGAACGCCGCCGTCGAGCGGATGATCGCGCCCAGGTTGCGGGGATCGGTGATGCCGTCGAGCGCGACGAACAGCGGGGTCTCGCCCTTGCGGATGGTGAGGTCGAGCAGATCCTGCGGGTGCGCGTACTCGTACGGCGGCACCTTGAGCGCGACACCCTGGTGCACGGCGTCCCGGCCGGCGAGCCGGTCGAGCTCGGGGCGCATGACCTCCAGCACCGGGATGGCGCGGCCGGTCGCGATCGAGAGGATCTCCTTCATCCGGTCGTCCATCTCGAGCCGGGCCGCGACGTAGAGCGTGGAGGCGGGGATGCGCGCGCGCAGCGCCTCCAGCACCGAGTTGCGACCGGTGACGATCTCGCTCTCGTCGCCCGACTTGGCCCGGCGGGCAGCGCCGGACGCACCGCGCGGGGTCGCGTCGCGGCCGCCGCCGCGCTGCGCGGCCTTCGCCGCGGCGCGCTCGCGCAGCACCTTCGCCTTGTGGGCGACGTGCCACTCGCGGTCCTCGGCCTTCGGCGTCGGTCCCTTGCCTTCGAGGGCCTTCCGGCCGTGGCCGCCTGTGCCGACCTGGGGGCCCTTCTTGCCCTTGCGCACGGCTCCGGCGCGGGGCTTTCCACCCGAGTTCTTCATGGTTCGATGCTCCAATGCGACCCCGTCGGGGTGTCTTCGATGGTGATTCCCGCGGCTGTCAGCTCGTCGCGGATGCGGTCGGCGGCGGCGAAGTCGCGGGCCTGCCGCGCCTCCTGCCGGTCGGCGAGCAGCCGCCCGACCAGCTGGCCGAGCGCCGCGTCGGCGGCCGACGAACCCGCCGCGCTCCACTGCGGCGACAGCGGGTTGATGCCGAGCACCTCCGTCATGGCGAGGACGTGCCCGCGGGCGGCGGCCGCCGCCTCCAAGTCTTCCGCATCCAGCGCCGCGTTTCCTGAGCGCACGGTGTCGTGCAGCACGGCGAGCGCCTGCGGCACGGCGAGGTCGTCGTCCATCGCCTCGGCGAACGCCCCCGGCACCGTCTCCACCCCGCTGCCGGCGAACCGGGTGCCCTGGAGGCGGCGATCGACGCGCTCGAAGAAGCCGGCGATGCGGTCCAGCGCGGCCTCGGCCTCCTCCAGGCTCCCGTCGTGGAAGTCGATGGTGGAGCGGTAGTGCGCCGAGCCGAGGTAGTACCGGACCACGATCGGCCGTGCGGCGCCCAGCAGGTCGGCCGCGTAGACCGAGTTGCCGAGCGACTTGCTCATCTTCTGGCCGTTCACGTGCACCAGGCCGTTGTGCACCCAGTACTGCGCGAAGTCGTCGCCCGCCGCGGTCGACTGCGCCAGCTCGTTCTCGTGGTGCGGGAAGCGGAGGTCGAGGCCCCCGCCGTGGATGTCGAACGACGGCCCGAGGTACCGCCGCGACATCGCGGAGCACTCGATATGCCAGCCGGGACGGCCCTCGCCCCACGGCGACGGGAACGCGGCAGAGGCGGGCTCGTCGGCCTTGCGGCCCTTCCAGAGCGCGAAGTCGCGCGGGTCGCGCTTGGCGCGCGGGTCGGCGTCGGCCGCCGCCTCCATGTTGTCGATGCTCTGCCGGGTGAGCGAGCCATACGACGGCCAGCTCTGCACGTCGAAGTACACGTCGCCGGAGCCGTCTGGCGCGACGTACGCGTGACCGCGCTCGATGAGGCGCGCGATGATCTCCTGCATCTGCGGGATGCTCGCGGTCGCCCGCGGCTCGTACGTGGGAGGCTGCACGCCGAGCGCGGTGTAGCCCGCGGTGAACTCCAGCTCGAACCGGTAGGCCAGCGCCCACCACTGCTCGCTGCTCCCCTGTTCCTGCGCGGCGGCCGCGTTGACCAGGATCTTGTCGTCGATGTCGGTGACGTTGCGCACCAGCGTCACGTCGAGCCCGCGGTACACGAACCAGCGGCGCAGCTGGTCGTAGACGAGGGCGGAGCGCAAGTGCCCGATGTGCGGCGACGACTGGACGGTCGGACCGCAGACGTAGATCCCCACCTTGCCCGGTTCGAGCGGGATGAAGTCGCGCAGGGCGCCCGCCTTCGTGTCGAAGAGTCGCAGAGTCACGCCCTACAGCCTAGAGGGCGGGCCGCTCGATCGCCCGGGCCGTTGCGGGCCGCGCTTCATCGGGCCGGCACCACCAGCGCCGTCGCGAACGCGGCCAGCCCCTCCCCGCGGCCGGTGAAGCCGAGTCCGTCGGTCGTGGTCGCACTGACCGCCACCGGGGCGCCCAGCACGTTCGACAGGGTGTCCTCGGCCTCCCGCCGGCGGTTCGAGAACCGCGGCCGGTTGCCGACCAGCTGCACCGAGACGTTGCCGATGCGGAAGCCCGCCTCCTCGACCAGCCGACGCGTCTCCTCCAGAAACACCGAGCCGTGCGCACCGGCGAGCCGCGGGTCGCCGGTGCCGAAGATCCCGCCGATGTCGCCGAGACCGGCCGCAGAGAGCAGCGCGTCGACGATCGCATGCGCCACCACGTCGCCGTCGCTGTGCCCGGCGAGCCCCGGCTCGTCCGGCCAGTACAGTCCCGCGACCCAGAGCTCCGCCGACGGGTCGAAGCCGTGCGTGTCGCTGCCGAAGCCGACGCGAGGGAGGCTCGCCCCGGCCAGCACCTCCTCCGCCCGGCGCAGATCGAAGGGCGTGGTGACCTTGAAGGCGTGCGCGTCGCCGCGGATCACGGTGACGGCGTGACCCGCCGCGGCGACGAGTCCGGCGTCGTCCGTCTCGTCGGTCTCGGCGGCGGCGTAGGCGGCGAGCAGCTGCGCCGCGGGGAAGCCCTGCGGCGTCTGCACGGCGGAGAGCTGCGACCGGTCGACCGTCTCGTGCACCGCGCCGTCGGCGCCGACGCGCTTGATCGTGTCGCTCACGGGAAGACCGGGGACGATGCCGTGCCCGGTCGCGACCACCGCCTCCACCACCTCGTCGAAGAGCGTGGAGGGCGTCAGCGCACGGGCCGCGTCGTGAACGAGGATGACGTCCGTCCCGTCGTCGAGGAGCGACAGCCCTTCCTGGACCGACCGCTGGCGCGTCTCCCCACCGGGCACGACGTCGATCAGGCGGCCGAACACGGTGAAGCCGAGCCGCCGCGCCTCGTCCATCCGATCCGCCGGCACCACCACGACCGGCTCGGCCGGATGCCGCATTCCCCGGACCGCATGCAACGAGCGCTCCAGCAGCGACTGCCCCGCGAGCGTCACGAACGCCTTCGGGACGTCGGCGCCGAGCCGGGTGCCGGATCCCGCGGCGACGATGACGACCGCGACCCGCGGCCCGGTGGTGGAAGCGGCGTTCGAGGTCATGAGGCGACCCTACCCGCCGCCGACTCGTGACATCATGTCGCCTCTCGCGCCGAGTCGTGACCTGAGCTCACGACCCGGCGGGGGTCCGGGAGCCGGAAACGTCGAGGGCCCCCCCGCCCCGGGGGGGGGGGGGGCGGGGGGGGGGGGGGGGGGGGGGGGGGGGGGGGGGGGGGGGGGACACGGACCCGGCCCCCCCCGGCGCGGGGGGGGGGGGGGGGGGG
>NZ_JBPGXM010000093.1:0-15740 GCF_056755495.1 Leifsonia sp. KNZ12-8B | reverse complement strand
AGATGTGTATAAGAGACAGCCACCGATCCGGCCGCAGCCGTCTCCGGCCCGGTCCCGACCGCGAGGCTGGGGGCATGACGACACTCTGCCCTCCGCTCCTCGACCGGAGCGTGATGCCACTCGCCGAGCTGCTGGCTCTCTGCCTCGACGGCCAGCTGTTCCGCGTCGGCGACGCATTCGCGTGCCCCGACACCCCTGACACTCCGGAGCTCCGCGCACGGTCCCTGCGCGGCGCGCTCCCCGCAGGCGCCATTCTCGAACGCGGCACGGCCGCCTGGATCCACGGAACCCGCAGCTCGCCGCCCTGCGTACCCCAGGTATGCCGGCTCCCGGGCGGGGCCGGTGGGCGTCCGCCATCCGCCGTCGACCTCCGTCGGCGCGTGCTGCCGCCTGCCGACGTCATGATGGTCGGCCCGGTGGCCGTCACCACTCCCCTGCGCACCGCCGGCGATCTGCTGTTGCAGCCGAACTTCGGTGCGCAGGAGGCGCAGGAGGTGCGTCACCTGCTGCGGCTGGCCGGCAGGCCGCCCGGCGCACTGCTGCCGCTGCTGCCCCGCAGCCGGCACGGCGGGCGCCGACGCGCGGAGGAGCGCCTTGCGGCGGTCCGGCGGGTACGGCTGCCCCGTGGCTGAGTGCTGGAGGCGCGGAGGCTCAGCCGCCGCTGACGCGGTACACGTCGTAGACGGCGTCGATGCGGCGCACCGCGTTCAGCACGCGGTCGAGGTGCGTCGTGTCGCCCATCTCGAAGACGAACCGGCTGAGCGCCAGCCGGTCGCTCGAGGTGGTGACCGTCGCAGAGAGGATGTTCACGTGGTGCTCCGACAGCACGCGGGTCACATCGGAGAGCAGGCCGGAGCGGTCGAGCGCCTCCACCTGGATCTGCACCAGGAACACGCTCTTCGAGCTCGGCGCCCACTCGACCTCGATCATGCGGTCGGGCTCCTGCAGCAGCGACTGCACGTTGTGACAGTCGGCCTGGTGCACCGAGACGCCCTGACCGCGGGTGATGAAGCCGACGATCGGGTCGCCAGGGACCGGGGTGCAGCACTTTGCGAGCTTCACCAGGATGTCCGGCGCCCCGCGGACGAGCACGCCCGAGTCGCTGTTCCGCAGCTGCCGGGCGCGGCCCTTGACCGGGATCTCCAGCTCGCCGTCGGACTCGACCTCGGTCTGCAGCGATGCGACGATCTTCTCGATCACCGACTGCGTCGAGATGTGGCCCTCGCCGACCGCCGCATACAGGCTCGACACGTCGGCGTGCTTGAGCGACGACGCGACCATGACCAGGGCATCCTGCGTCATGAGCTTCTGCAGCGGGAGGTTCTGCTTGCGCATCGCGCGCGCGATCGCGTCCTTGCCCTGCTCGATCGCCTCGTCGCGGCGCTCCTTGGTGAACCACTGGCGGATCTTGTTGCGCGCCCGCGGGCTCTTGACGAAGTTGAGCCAGTCCTGGCTCGGGCCGGAGTCCGGGTTCTTCGACGTGAAGATCTCGACCACGTCGCCGGTGGAGAGCGTGCTCTCCAGCGGGACGAGCCGGCCGTTCACCTTCGCGCCCATGGTGCGGTGGCCCACCTCGGTGTGCACCGCGTAGGCGAAGTCGACCGGCGTCGCGCCGGCGGGAAGGCCGATGACACGCCCCTTGGGCGTGAAGACGTAGACCTCCTTCGCACCGATCTCGAACCGCAGGGAGTCGAGGAACTCGCTCGGGTCGGCGGTCTCGGCCTGCCAGTCGGAGATGTGCGCCAGCCAGGCGAGGTCGGTGTCGTTCGTGGAGGGTCCGCCGGAGCTCTTGCCTGTGGTCTGCTCCTTGTACTTCCAGTGCGCGGCGACACCGAACTCGGCGCGCTGGTGCATCTCCTCGGTCCTGATCTGGATCTCGACCGGGCGGCCTTGCGGGCCGATGACCGTGGTGTGCAGCGACTGGTACAGGTTGAACTTCGGCGTCGCGATGTAGTCCTTGAACCGGCCGGGCATCGGCGTCCAACGCGCGTGGATCTGACCGAGGACGGCGTAGCAGTCGCGCACGCTGTTGACGAGCACCCGGATGCCCACCAGGTCGTAGATGTCGTCGAACTCGCGGCCGCGCACGACCATCTTCTGGTAGATCGAGTAGTACTGCTTCGGCCGGCCGACGACCTTGCCGCGGATGCGGGCGGCCTTCAGGTCGTCGTTGATGGTGTCGATGACCTGCTGGACCAGGCGCTCGCGCTCGGGAGTCCGCTGCTTCACGAGGCTCTCGATCTCGGCATAGAGCTTCGGGTAGAGCACGGCGAACGACAGGTCCTCGAGCTCCCACTTGATGGCTTGGATACCGAGCCGGTGCGCGAGCGGCGCGTAGATCTCGAGCGTCTCCGTAGCCTTGCGCGTCGCGGAGGCGGCGGGCACGAAACCCCAGGTGCGCGCGTTGTGCAGGCGGTCGGCGAGCTTGATGATCAGCACGCGGATGTCCTTCGACATCGCGACGATCATCTTGCGCACGGTCTCGGCCTGCGCGCTGTCGCCGTACTTGACCTTGTCGAGCTTGGTCACGCCGTCGACCAGCATCGCGATCTCGTCGCCGAACTGGTCGCGCAACTCGTCGAGGGTGAACTCCGTGTCCTCGACGGTGTCGTGCAGCAGGGCGGCCGCGATGGTCTTCGCGCCGATGCCCAAGTCGGCGATGATCTGGGCGACCGCGACAGGGTGGGTGATGTACGGCTCCCCCGACCGGCGCTTCTGCCCGCGGTGGGCGCGCTCCGCCACCGAATAGGCCCGCTCGATGAGCGAGAGGTCGGCCTTGGGGTGGTGCAGCCGCACCGTTCGCATCAGGCTGTCGACGGCACCGGCCGGCTGCGCGCGCGAGAAGATGCGCGGGACCAGACGGCGCAGGGAAGCGGCCTGTGGTGTCGTGGTGTCAACCATGTGCGCGCCTCCTGTCGTCCATTATCGCCGTTGCGCGAGCCTCCTTGCGCACGGCGAGGAGGTCGGCTCTCAGGCGACCGTACCCGCAGATCCGTCCGGGCGTTGCACCGGCGACCCGTCGGCCTGCCACGCCGACATGCCACCGGCGACGTTCGCCGCCGGATAATCGGCCTGGCGCAGCGCGTCGGTCGCCATCCGCGAGCGGTACCCGGAGTGGCAGATCACCAGGATCTGCGCATCCTCCGGAAGCTCGTGCTGGCGCAGGCCGAGCTGCGAGAGCGGGATGTGGTGGGCGTCCGGGGCGTGCCCGGCCTCCCACTCGTGGTCCTCACGGACATCGAGCAGCCAGGCCGAACCCGACTCGACGAGCTCGCGCGCTCGCGCGGCGCTCACCTCGTCTTCCGACAGAAAAGAACCGCTCACGCTCACCCGCTATTCCGCCGGGACGGCGTCGACGGCCGGCGTGGTGGACGCCTTCGGGCGGATGGACCGCACCTTCTGGTCGTGCTTGCGGATGGCGGCCTCGCCCTCGCGGAACTGCGAGTACATCGGAGCGGCGAGGAAGATCGTCGAGTACGTGCCGACGATGATGCCGATGAGCAGTGCGAGCGAGATGTCGCGCAGCGTGGCGGCACCGAGGGCGTACGCGCCGATGAAGAGGATCGACGCCACCGGGAGCACCGCGACGACGGCCGTGTTGATGGACCGCACCAGCGTCTGGTTCACCGCGAGGTTGACCGCCTCAGGGAACGTCCGGCGGGTGAGCTCCAGCTCCTCCCGGGTGTTCTCGCGGATCTTGTCGAACACCACGACGGTGTCGTACAGCGAGTAGCCGAGGATCGTCAGGAAGCCGATCATCGTTGCCGGCGAGACCTCGAAGCCGACCAGCGCGTAGATGCCCGCCGTGATGATGAGGTCGTGGAACAGCGAGATGATCGCCGACGCCGACATCTTCCAGGTGCGGAAGTAGAGCGCCATCGCGATGAACGCCAGCAGCAGGAAGACGATCAGGCCCTGGATCGACTGCTGCGTGACGTCGGCACCCCACGAGGGGCCGATGAAGGTGGAGGCCACCTCGTCGCTCGGCACGCCGTAGGCCTTCGCCAGGGCGTCCGCGACGGAGCGGGTCTCGGAGTCGGAGAGCTGGTCGGTCTGCACGCGGACGGCGTCGTTCCCGACCACGCTCACGTGCGAGACGGCGCTCGGGACGACGCTCGCGACGGCGTCCTGCGCCTTCGCGGTGTCGGTGCTCTCGACGTTGGTGACCTGGAACTGCGAGCCGCCGCGGAACTCGATCGAGAAGTTGAACCCGCCCTTGACGATCGGGACGAGGATCGACAGCACGACCATGACGATCGCGATGGAGTACCAGATCTTGCGCTTGCCGACGAAGTCGAAGGAGCGCGCCCCGGTGTAGAGGTCGTTGCCGAACCTGGTGAGACGGCTGGCCATCAGGAGTCCTTCCCCTCGGTCGATCGATCCGAGGACGTCGTCGCGCCGGCGAGTTCAGCCGCCTTGCGCTCGGCGATGGTCTGGCGGCGGGCCGCCTCCTTGCCGGCGCGCGCGGCCTTGCCGGCGCCGACGGTGGGTGCGGGCGAGCGGAACTGCGCCGCGCCGCGGTACACCGCGCCCAGCGCCTGCGGGTCGAGACCCGAGGCCGGGTGGCCGCTGCTGAAGAAACGGGTGCGGGCCAGCAGCTGGAGCGTCGGATGAGTGAACAGCAGCACCACGATCACGTCGATGACCGTCGTGAGGCCGAGGGTGAACGCGAACCCGCGGACGTTCGCGGCGGCCAGCACGTACAGCACGATCGCCGCGAGGAGGTTGGTGGCCTTCGACGCGTAGATGGTGCGGCGTGCGCGGCCCCAGCCCGCCTCCACGGCGGACTCCAGGCCGCGGCCGTCACGCAGCTCGTCGCGGATGCGTTCGAAGTACACGATGAACGAGTCCGCCGTGAAGCCGATCGCGACGATGAGGCCCGCAACGCCGGCGAGCGACAGGCGGTAGTCGTAGTGCCACGAGAGCAGCGAGATCGTCAGCCAGGTCAGGACGCCGGCGACCACCAGCGACACGATGGTGACGAACCCGAGCAGGCGGTACTGGAAGAAGGTGTAGATCGCGACCAGGATGAGGCCGATCAGACCGGCGACGAGACCGGCGATCAGCTGCGAGGTGCCGAGGGTCGCCGAGATGTCGTCCTGGCTCTGCACCTTGAAGCTGAACGGCAGGGCGCCGAACTTCAGCTGGTCGGCCAGCGCCTTCGCGCTCTCCTGGGTGAAGTTGCCGGAGATCTGCGGCTTGCCGTCGGTGATCGCGGCGTTCGTCGTCGGGGCCGAGATGACCTTGCCGTCGAGGACGATCGCGAACTGGTTCTGCGCGCCCTGCAGGCCGATCAGACGCGTCGTCACGTCGGCGAACGCCTTGGTGCCCGCGCTGTTGAAGACGATGTTGACCGCCCACTCGCCGGTGGTCACGCCCTGCGAGCTCTGCATGAGGCCGGCGCTCGCGTCGGAGATGTCCTGGCCCTTCACCTCGACCGGGCCGAGGAGGTACTTCGCCTGGTTCTGGTCGTCGCAGGTGATCAGCGGCTTGTCCGTCGGGGCGGCGTTCACGTCCTGCGTGTTCTCCGCGGTGCACGAGAACGCGTTGAACTGCGCCTGCAGCGCCGGGGTGACCCACGCCAGGTCGCTGCCGTTGGTCGGCGAGGTCGACGGGGTCGACTGGAGGCCGGGGTCCGGCGTCGGGGCGGGCGTCGACTTGCCGTCGGCGCCGACCACCTCGTTGCTGGGGGCGCCGGCGATCAGCACCGGACGGAAGTCCAGGCGGGCGCTCGACTTGACGCGGTTCAGCGTCTCCTCGTCCGGCTTGCCCGGCAGCGAGACCACGATGTTGCGCGAGCCCTCTGTCGAGATCTGCGCCTCGGAGACACCCGACGCGTCGATGCGCTGACGGATGATCGAGACGGCCTGGTCGAGCTGCTGCTGCTGGATCGACTGCCCGTTCTCGACCTGCGGCGTCAGGATGATCTGCGTGCCGCCCTCGAGGTCGAGCGCGAGCTTCGGCAGCCACGTCGCGTTACTGAACAGGACGCCGGCCGTGAGCGTCCCGAGCAGGACGAGCACGATGACGCCGAGCCACGAGAGAGAACGCCAGGCCTTTTTGGCCGGGGTCGACTTTGCCACCTAGGAACTCAGCTTTCTACGAGCGATCCGCCGCCGGTACGGCGTGCGGAGCACAGGGATGCTATCAGTCGTCGCTCTTGGCGCCGGGCTTCTTGGGTGCCTCGTCGAGCCGCTCTCCGTACTCCGGCTCGACGGCCGGCGTGTCGGAGACGGGACGCTCGTCGGCGAGCGACGGCTCGGAGAGGTCGGAGCCCTCCGGGGCGGTGGTCGGCTCGACGACGCGGGCGAGCACCTGGCGGTGCACCTTGACGACGTGCCCGGGGCTGGTCTCGATGAGCGCGGTGTTGTCGTCCTCGTCGACGGACAGGAGGGTGCCGTAGAGACCGAAGTTCGTCATCACCTCGGCGCCCGGCACCATCTTCGAGCGGGTCTCCGCCTGCTCCTTCTGCCGCTTGCGGCTGTTCCGGAACATGAAGAAGATGAGGGCCGCCAGGATGACGACCATCACAATGGTCAACGGGTCGATGGGCATGACGTCTGCCGAGCCTTCCGATGGGATGCGTGAGGGGCCGAGTGGCCGTTTGAATTATAGGTCATCCATCAACGTCGGTTGCTGGGAGACTGCCTGCGCCCCGCCGTGCATGCGCTCGTGAAGACCTTCGGGCATCCCGAAGTGCCGCCATGCGGCGGCTGTGGCCACCCGGCCGCGGGGCGTGCGTGACAGCAGGCCGATGCGCACGAGGAACGGCTCGACCACCGATTCGATGGTCTCCGCCTCTTCTCCGACCGAGACCGCCAGGGTGTTCAGGCCGACCGGGCCGCCGTCGAAGCGTTCCAGGATGGCCTGCATGACCGAGCGGTCGAGGCGGTCGAGACCCAGCGGGTCCACGTCGTAGAGCTCGAGGGCCGCGCGCACCGCGGTGACGTCGGCGCGGCCTCCATGCACCAGGGCGTAGTCGCGGACGCGGCGGAGCAGGCGGTTCGCGATGCGCGGGGTGCCGCGGCAGCGGCCGGCGATCTCGGCCAGCGCCTCGCGGTCGATCTCGAAGTCGAGCATCGTCGCCGCGCGGGCGAGCACCTGCGCGAGCTCGTTCTCGTCGTAGAACTCGAGGTGGGCGGTGAAGCCGAAGCGGTCGCGCAGCGGGTTCGGCAGCAGGCCGGAGCGGGTCGTCGCCCCCACGAGCGTGAACGGCGCGAGGTCGAGCGGGATCGAGGTGGCGCCGGCGCCCTTGCCGACCATGATGTCGATGCGGAAGTCCTCCATCGCGAGGTACAGCATCTCTTCGGCGGAGCGCGCCATGCGGTGGATCTCGTCGATGAAGAGCACCTCGCCCGGCGTGAGCGACGACAGCAGTGCGGCGAGGTCGCCCGCGTGCTGGATGGCGGGGCCGCTGGAGAGCCGGAGCGGGCGTCCGCTCTCGTTGGCGACGATCATGGCGAGGGTGGTCTTGCCGAGCCCGGGCGGGCCGGCGAGGAGGATGTGGTCGGCCGTGCGGTCCTGCATCCGCGCCGCGGTGAGCAGCAGCTGCAGCTGGCCGCGCACCTTCGACTGGCCGACGAACTCGCCCAGCGTGCGCGGACGGAGCGCTCCCTCGAACGCGAGCTCGGACTCCGACTCGAGCTCGGGAGTGGTCAGGTCGTCGTCGCTCATCGGGCACCCGCTCCCGCGCCCGCCGCGCCGGCAGGGCTCGCGGGCCCGAGGCGCGCGAGCGTGAGGCGAAGCAGCGCCTGCACGCTGTCGCGCTGCGCCTCGTCGGTCTCGTCGACGACGGCGGAGACCGCCTCGGCGGCCACCTTCTCGGGCCAGCCCAGGCCGACCAGCGCGATGAGGACGCTGTCGCCGACGGAGGACGGCGCGCCCCCGGCCCGCTTGGCCGGCGCGGCGGGGGCCCGCCGCGTCACGACCAGCTTGCCGGTGAGCGAGACGACGATGAGCTTCGCGGTCTTCGGGCCGATGCCGGACACCTTGCGGAAGGGCGCATCGTCGTCGGCGGCGACCGCGTCGGCGATCTGGTCGGGGGTCAGCACGGACAGCACGCCGATCGCGGACTTGGGGCCGACTCCCGAGACGCCGTTCAGCAGCTCGAAGACCTGCAGCTGCTCCAGATCGGCGAAGCCGAACAGCTGGAGCGCGTCCTCACGGACGATCAGGGAGGTGTGGACGAACGCCTCCTCGCCGACGCGCAGCGAGAGGACGTGGTCGGGTGTGAGCTGGACGGCGAAGCCGACGCCGCCCACCTCGATCACAGCGGTTCCGCCGCTCGCCGAGAGGACGGTGCCGCGCAGGGAGGAGATCACCTGGCCAGCCTACGTGGGGCCGCCGACGCTCGCGTGGAGCGCTCCGCGGCGAGCCATGCGGCCTGCGCCGGCGTCAGCGACGCCGCACCGGGAGCGGAGGCGGCCGCGCCCGCGGCGTTGGCTGACGCGGATGTCGCGGCTGCTCCCGGCGTTCCGGCCGCGGCCAGCCCTCCGCGCCACGCATGGCAGATCGCGATGGCGAGCGCGTCGGCGGCGTCCGCCGGCTTCGGGATCTCGGCGAGGCCCAGGATGCGGGCGACCATCGTCTGCACCTGCTTCTTCTCGGCCGAGCCGTAGCCGGTGATGGCGGCCTTCACCTCGCTCGGCGTGTGCAGGCCGACGCGCAGGCCGCGCTTGGCGGCCGCGTGCAGCGCGATCCCGCTGATCTGGGCGACGCCCATCACAGTGCTGAGGTTGTGCTGCGCGAAGACGCGCTCGATCGCCACGACCTCCGGCCGGTGCTCGTCGAGGAGCGCCTCGATGCCGCTGCCGACCGTCAGCAGCCGTTCTTCGAGCGGCATGGTCGGCGGCGTGCGGATGACCGTGACCTCCACCAGCGCGGCGCGGCGGTCGGGACGCACGTCGACGATCCCGACCCCGCAGCGCGTGAGACCCGGGTCGATGCCGAGCACCCGGATCGCCATAGGGGCAGGCTACTCGTCGTCCTGGTCGAGCTGCGCCTGAACCTCCGGGGTGAGGTCGAGGTTCGTGTAGACGTTCTGCACGTCGTCGGAGTCCTCGAGCGCGTCGATCAGCCGGAACACCTTGCGGGCGACTTCGGCGTCGGCCTCCACGTTGACGGTGGCCACGAACTCCGCGTCGGCGGAGTCGTAGTCGATGCCGGCCTCCTGCAGCGCCGTGCGGGCGGCGACCAGGTCGCTCGCCTCGGTCAGCACCTCGAAGCTCTCGCCGCGGTCGGTGACCTCCTCGGCGCCCGCGTCGAGGACGGCAGCGAGGACGGAGTCCTCGTCGACGCCCTCCGCGTGCGGGACGACGATGACGCCCTTGCGGTGGAAGTTGTAGGCGACGCTGCCCGGGTCGGCCATCGTGCCGCCGTTGCGCGTCATCGCGGTGCGGACCTCCGCCGCCGCGCGGTTCTTGTTCTCGGTGAGGCACTCGATCAGCAGCGCGACGCCGCCCGGGCCGTAGCCCTCGTACATGATCGTCGTGTAGTCGATGGACTCACCGGTGAGGCCCGCGCCGCGCTTGATGGCGCGGTCGATGTTGTCGTTGGGGACCGAGGTCTTCTTGGCCTTCTGCACGGCGTCGACGAGCGTCGGGTTGCCGGAGAGGTCGGCGCCGCCGGTCTTGGCCGCGACCTCGATGTTCTTGATGAGCTTGGCGAACGACTTGGCGCGGCGGGCGTCGATCACCGCCTTCTTGTGCTTCGTCGTGGCCCACTTGGAATGCCCGGACACTGGTGCTCCCTCGGATTGCGTCTGAAAACTCGTCTATTGTACGCGAGCGCCGTCGCGCACCCGGCGCAGGAAGTACTCGTGGAAGCGCGTGTCCCCGGTGATCTCGGGGTGGAACGACGTGCCGATCAGGTTGCCCTGCTCGACCGCGACCACGCGGCCGTCCGGGACGCGGGCGAGCGCCGTGGCCGCCTCCCCCACCTCCTCGACGATGGGCGCGCGGATGAAGACGGCGTGCATCGGCTCGCCGCCGACGGCCGGGATGTCGAGGTCCGTCTCGAACGAGTCGACCTGCGAGCCGAACGCGTTGCGGCGCACGGCGACGTCGAGGCCGCCGAGGCTCTGCTGGCCGGCGATGCCGTCGACGATGCGGTCGGCGAGCATGATGAGGCCCGCGCAGGTGCCGTAGACCGGCATCCCGGAGGCGATGGCCTCCTTCAGCGGGCCGGCGAGGCCGAAGGCGCGGGACAGCTTGTCCATGACGCTGGACTCGCCGCCGGGGATGACCAGCCCCTCCACGCTCTCCAGCTCCTCGGGCCGGCGCACCGGCACCGCGTCGGCGCCGAGGCCCCGCAGCACCGCGAGGTGCTCGCGGAAGTCGCCCTGCAGAGCGAGGACACCGACCCGGGTGCGCCCGGCCGTCACCAGCCGCGCTCGGCCAGGCGGTGCGGCGCGGCCAGGTCGGCGACGTTGATGCCGACCATCGCCTCGCCGAGGCCGCGGGACACCTCCGCGATGACCTTCGGGTCGTCGTAGAAGGTGGTCGCCTTGACGATCGCGGCCGCCCGCTGCTCCGGGTTGCCGGACTTGAAGATGCCGGAGCCCACGAAGACGCCGTCCGCGCCGAGCTGCATCATCATCGCCGCGTCGGCCGGGGTGGCGACGCCGCCCGCGGTGAAGAGGACGACGGGGAGCTTGCCGGTCTCTGCGATCTCCACCACCAGCTCGTACGGGGCCTGGAGCTCCTTGGCGGCGACGTACAGCTCGTCCTTCGTCATCGAGCGCAGCGCGTTAATCTCGGCGGTGATCTTGCGGATGTGCTTGGTCGCCTCCGACACGTCGCCGGTGCCCGCCTCGCCCTTGGAGCGGATCATGGCGGCGCCCTCGTTGATGCGGCGCAGCGCCTCGCCCAGGTTGGTGGCACCGCAGACGAACGGGACGGTGAACCTCCACTTGTCGATGTGGTTCACGTAGTCGGCCGGGGACAGCACCTCGGACTCGTCGATGTAGTCGACGTCCAGCGCCTCGAGCACCTGGGCCTCGACGAAGTGGCCGATGCGGGCCTTCGCCATGACCGGGATCGAGACCTCGGCGATGATCGCCTCGATGAGGTCGGGGTCGCTCATGCGGGCGACGCCGCCCTGCGCGCGGATGTCGGCGGGCACGCGCTCCAGCGCCATGACGGCGACGGCGCCGGCGTCCTCGGCGATGCGGGCCTGCTCGGGCGTGACGACGTCCATGATGACGCCGCCCTTCAGCATCTCGGCGAGTCCGCGCTTGACGCGGCTCGAGCCGGTGAAGGTCTGGGTGGAGTCTGACATCGTCGCCTCTCGTACGGTACAAACGGATTTTTGGCCTATGCCGAAGATAGCATCCCGTCGCCCGGTCGATAGACTCGGCGCGGAGGGTCATGGACGCGTACGACAGCACCGCCGAGCGCAGCGACGCCGGAGGCGGCATCACCGGCACGACGGCGGCCGAGATCGCCGCGAGCGTCCGCACCCTGCACGAGCGCGGCGCGCTGCGCACGGGCGACCCGCTCCCCCCGGTGCGCGAGCTCGCGACGCGGCTGGGCGTCAACCGCAACACCGCCGTGGCCGCCTACCGCCTTCTCGCACAGGCGGGCGTCGTGATCGCCCGCGGGCGTGCGGGCACCGTCATCGCGGGCCTGGAGGCGGTGGCCCAGGAGGGCTACGCCGCCGACAGCGTGCTACGCGACATCGGCACCGGCAATCCCGACCCCCGTCGCATCCCTGGCATCTCCGCCGCACTGGCGGGCGCCATCGGCCGGCCGGTCCTCTACGGCGAGCCGGTCATCGACCCCGCCCTCGAGGAGCGCGCGCTGGAGTGGGTGGGCGGCGACCTCCCGGGGCGCGACCTCCGGATCACCGTCACCAGCGGGGCGGTGGATGCGGTCGAGCGGCTGCTCGCGCAGGCCCTGCTCCGCGACGACGCGGTGGCGCTGGAGGACCCGTGCTTCCTGGCGAGCATCCACACGGTCCGCCTGGGGGGCTACCGTGCGGTGCCGGTGCCGGTCGACGCCGAGGGGATGACCGTCGACGGCCTCCGCGCGGCCCTGGCGGCCGGGGTCCGCGCCATCATCTGCACCCCGCGCGCGCAGAACCCGACAGGGGCGACCCTCTCCCCCGCGCGTGCGGCCGAGCTGCGCGCGGTGCTGGCGGACCATCCCTACGTGCTCATCGTGGAGGACGACCACTTCTCGATGCTCTCGCAGCGCCCGTACGAGACGCTCATCGGGCCGCAGCACCGGCGGTTCGCGCTCGTGCGCTCGGTCTCGAAATCGCTAGGCCCCGACATGTGCCTCGCCGTGGCGGCGACCGACCCCGAGACCGCTGAGCGCCTCGCGCTGCGGCTCAGCCCCGGCACGACGTGGGTCAGCCACATCCTGCAACGGCTCGTCCTGACGCAGCTGACCGACGCGGCGGCGCTGGAGGCGGTCGCTGCGGCCGGACGCCACTACGCCGAGCGCAACGCGGCCTTCGCCGGAGCGCTGACCGATCGCGGCCTCCCCGCGGCGGCGGCCGACGGGCTCAACCTGTGGCTGGAGCTGCCCCTGGAGGCCAGGACGGTCGCGGAACGGCTGATGCGACGCGGCTGGCTCGCCCGCACGGGCGACGAGTTCCTCCTCGGCGAGCACCGGGCGCCCTCGCGCCACCTGCGGCTCACCGTGCACGACCTCACCGACGACGAAGCCGGCCGCTTGCTCGACGACCTGGTCGACGTCACCCGCTGACCGGCGCACGACCGCCGGCGAGGCCGGGTCAGCCCTTCGGCCAGGCTCCCGCGATCGCGGCCCGCACCTCGCCGAGCAGCTGCGGCAGCGCCTTCGTCCGCGCGATGATCGGGAAGAAGTTCGCGTCCTGCGCCCAGCGCGGCACGATGTGCTGGTGCAGGTGCGAGGCGATCCCGGCACCGGCGACCGCGCCCTGGTTCATGCCGATGTTGAAGCCGTCGTTGTTCGACACCTCGCGGATGACGCGCATGGCGGTCTGGGTCATGCTCCCGATCTCCGCCACCTCCTCCGGCGTCGCCTCGTCGTAGGTGGCGATGTGGCGGTACGGGCAGACCAGCAGGTGACCGCTGTTGTAGGGGAACAGGTTGAGCAGCGCGTACACGTGCTCGCCGCGGGCGACGATCAGCGCGTCCTCGTCGCTCAGGCTCGGCGCGACGCAGAACGGGCAGCCCTCGTGACCGGGGTCGGCCTGCTGGATGTAGACCATGCGGTGCGGGGTCCACAACCGCTGGAACTCGTCCGGCACGCCGACCAGGTACGACGGATCGTCGACGCGGACGTGCCCTGGCGCGTCCTCCGCGCCCGGACCGTCCGCGCCGGGGCCGTCCGCGCCGGGTCCGTGCACGCCGGCGGCCTCGCTCAGTCCTGCCATGCGGTGTCGACCAGCTCGTGACCGCGGATGCTCTCCACGATCCGCTCGATCGCCTCGTCCACGGTCACGCCGTTGCGCTGCGTGCCGTCGCGGAACCGGAAGCTCACGGTGCCGTTGGAGGCGTCCTCCTCGCCCACGATGAGCTGGAACGGGACCTTGGCCTTGGTGTGCGTGCGGATCTTCTTCTGCATGCGGTCGTCGGAGTGGTCCACCTCGGCGCGGACGCCGCGCGCCTTCAGCCGCGAGATGACGTCGTCGAGGAAGGGCGCGTACTGGTCGGCGACCGGGATGCCGACGACCTGCACCGGCGACAGCCACACCGGGAACGCGCCGGCGTAGTGCTCCAGCAGGATCGCGAAGAACCGCTCGATGGAGCCGAGCAGCGCGCGGTGGATCATCGCCGGCTGCTTGCGCGTGCCGTCGGCCGCGTTGTACTCGAGCTCGAAGAGCTCCGGCTGGTTGAAGTCGAGCTGCACGGTCGAGAGCTGCCAGGTGCGGCCGATCGCGTCGCGCGCCTGCACCGAGATCTTCGGGCCGTAGAAGGCCGCCCCGCCCGGGTCGTCCACGAGCTCCAGCCCGGACTCGATCGCCACCTCGCGGAGGGTCTCCGTCGCGGTCTCCCAGCTCTCGTCGCTGCCGACGTACTTGTCCGGGTCCTTGGTGGACAGCTCCAGGTAGAAGTCGGTCAGGCCGTAGCCGCGCAGGGTCTCGAGCACGAACTCCAGCTGCCGGGCGACCTCGTCCTTGATCTGGTCGTCGGTGACGTAGATGTGCGCGTCGTCCTGGGTGAGGCCGCGGACGCGGGTGAGGCCGGACAGGGTGCCCGACTTCTCGTACCGGTACACCGTGCCGAACTCGGCGAGGCGCAGCGGCAGCTCGCGATAGCTGCGCCCGCGCGCCCGGTAGATGAGGTTGTGCATCGGGCAGTTCATCGGCTTGAGGTAGTAGTCCTGCCCCTGCCGGGTGATGTTGCCGTCGGCGTCGCGCTCCTCGTCGAGGTGCATGGGCGGGAACATGCCGTCCTTGTACCAGTTGAGGTGCTGGCTGATCTCGTAGAGGTGCCCCTTGGTGATGTGCGGGGTGTTCACGAGCTCGTAGTCGTTCGCGATCAGCCGCTCCCGCATGTAGTTCTCGATCTCGTTGCGGATGATCCCGCCCTTGGGGTGGAAGACCGCGAGTCCCGAGCCGATCTCGTCGGGGAAGCTGAACAGGTCGAGCTCGGAGCCGAGCTTGCGGTGGTCGCGCTTGGCGGCCTCCTCCATCCGGGTCTGGTAGGCGCGCAGCTCGTCCTTGCTCGGCCACGCGGTGCCGTAGATGCGCTGCAGCTGCGGGTTCTTCTCGGAGCCGCGCCAGTACGCGGCCGCGACGCGGGTGAGCGCCCAGCCGTTGCCGATCATGCGCGTGTTCGGGAGGTGCGGGCCGCGGCAGAGGTCCTTCCAGACGGTCTCGCCGGACTTCGGGTCGACGTTGTCGTAGATGGTGAGCTCGCCGGAGCCGACCTCGACGGACTCGTCTGCGGTCTCGGCGCTCGACCCCTTGAGGCCGATCAGCTCGAGCTTGTACGGCTCGCCGGCGAGCTCGGCGCGCGCCTCGTCGTCGGTGACGACGCGGCGGACGAAGCGCTGGCCCGCGCGGACGATGCGCGCCATCTCCTTGTCGAGCGCCTTGAGGTCCTCCGGGGTGAACGGCTCGGCGACGTCGAAGTCGTAATAGAAGCCGTCGGTGATGGGCGGGCCGATGCCGAGCTTCGCCTCGGGGTTGACCGCCTGCACCGCCTGCGCGAGCACGTGCGCGGTGGAGTGGCGGAGGATGCTCAGCCCGTCCGGTGAGTCGATCGTCACCGGCTCCACGACGTCGGCCTCGGTGACCGTGGTCGCGAGGTCCTTCAGCTCGCCGTTGACGCGCATCGCGACAACGGAACGGTCGGTGAAGAGCTCGAAGCCGTCGGCCACCTGTCCACTCCTAGGTCCTGTGTTGAAAGGGAATGCGACAACTCTATCCAGCCCGGGGATGCTCCGGCCGCCGCCATGACCCGCGAACCGGGGATACCCGGTCTGTACACCCCAGCCGGTAGACTCCAGAGACCTCCGCACGAACGTGCACCTTCTCGCCGACCACGCCAGCGCACGGAGACCCCGCATATGAAGAAGACCGCACTCGCCACCATCGTCGTGGCCGCAGTGCTCGCCGTCACGGCCGGCGTGCCCGCGTACGCAGACGAACCGACCCCCGACTCCTCCCCCGCTGCGACCGCGACGCCGACCACGTCGCCGTCCGCGGACCCGGCGTCGCCCTCCGGCGACCCCGCGTCGGGCGCGGGCGCGGCCGACACCGCGCAGCCCGCCGACCCGGGTACCGCCGACTCTGCCGCGGGAGAT
>NZ_JBPGXM010000092.1:0-15861 GCF_056755495.1 Leifsonia sp. KNZ12-8B | reverse complement strand
TCTCGCCCAGGTGCGAGACGGCGTGTTGTGCCAACTGGATGGGGAGGCCGGCGTCAGCCGTCGCCGGGGCGGCGGCCGCCCGCGTCGTCCTCGTCCACCGGGCCGGGGCCGGGGTCGCCGCGCTGCACGATGGTCGCGGGGTCGAGGTCGTCCTCCGGCGGCACGTCGACGTCGCCGGTGTCGTCCGGGCCTCCGGTGCCGGGGAGTACGTCGTCGCCGGTCTGGTCGTCCTGCTTGGCGGCGGTCTCCCGCTCGCTGGAGGGGCTGTAGGAGCGGTCCTTGGCGGTGAGGTCGCGGTCGCCGAGGTCGCCGCCCTCGGTTCCGGCCGGGTCGGTTCCTCCGGGGTTGCGCGTGTCGTCCATTCGCTGCACGGTACGCGCCGCCCGCGCCGGTCCCAAGCCCCTGACGCGGGACGGCCTCCGGTGTTCGGTGGAGGGGAGATCATCGACGAATCGGAGGAACGCATGTCCTTTCCCGAACAGCAGCAACAGCCTCCCGGCGACACGGACGCCATGGAGCCCCGGCCGGACCACGGCGAGCAGAGCTACCGCGGCAGCGGCAAGCTCGAGGGCAAGGTGGCGCTGATCACCGGCGCGGACAGCGGCATCGGCAAGGCCGTCGCCATCGCGTACGCCCGCGAGGGCGCCGACGTCGCCATCTCGTACCTCAGCGAGCAGGACGACGCCGAGGACACGGCGAAGTGGGTGCGCGAGGCGGGCAGGAAGGCCCTCCTGCTTCCGGGTGACGTCTCCGACCCGCAGCACTGCCGCGACCTCGTCGCGAGGACGGTGGAGGAGCTCGGCGGCCTCGACATCCTCGTCAGCAATGCCGCCTACCAGATGGACCACCCGCAGCTGGAGGAGGTCACCGATGACGAGTGGGACCACACCATCGCCACGAACCTGTCGGCCTTCTTCCACCTGGTGAAGGCGGCCCTTCCGCACCTCAAGGCGGGCGCGAGCATCATCGGCTCGTCGTCGGTCAACTCCGACATGCCGTCGCCGACGCTGCTGCCGTACGCGGCGACCAAGGCGGCGATCGCGAACATGACGGCGTCGCTGGCGCAGCTGCTCGGCGAGCGCGGCATCAGGGCCAACAGCGTCGCGCCCGGACCGATCTGGACGCCGCTCATCCCCTCCACGATGCCGGAGGAGAAGGTGTCGCAGTTCGGCAGCGACACCCCGCTCGGCCGCGCCGGGCAGCCGGCCGAGCTGGCGCCGGTGTACGTGCTCCTCGCCTCCGACGACGGCTCGTACGTCTCTGGCGCACGAGTGGCGGTGACCGGCGGGCGGCCGATCCTGTAACGCCGCACCCGCCCGCGGACGACGAAGCGGGGCGGCGCCCGCCGCCGCGGCCCCGCCGGCGCCGCGGCGCGGCGGGCGCCGCGCGGACCCGCACCGGGCGGCCCGCCCGGCCCCCGCCCCCCGCCCCCGGGGCCCCCCCCGGCGGCCGGCCCCCGCTTCCGATGCTCGGGATGCGGTCGGACGGCTCAGACCTGCGGGCCGGGCTCGACGTCGCCGCGCCAGGCGCCGGTCTCGCTGCCCTGGCTCTCGATGAACTTCTTGAAGTTCTGGAGGTCCTTCTTGACCGCGTGGTCGTCGACGCCGAAGACGGCGCCGGCCTTCTCCAGCAGGTCGGACGGTGCCCAGTCGATCTGCGCCGTCACCCGGGAGGTGGTGTCGGACAGGCGGTGGAAGGTCACGACTCCCGCGTGCTCCACCTCGCCGCCGACGCTCTTCCAGGCGACGCGCTCGTCGGGGTGCTGCTCGGTGATCTGCGTGTCGAACTCCCGCTCGGCGCCGCCGATCTTCACGCGCCAGTGGTTGGTGGTGTCGTCGATCTGGCGGATCTCCTCGACCTCGTCGAGGAAGTGCGGGAACGACTCGAACTGCGTCCACTGGTTGTAGGCGGTGCTGACGGGGACGTCCACATCGATGGACTCGGTGACCGAAGCCATGGGATCTCCTTCTTCTTCGTTTTCGAACGATCGGGGTGGGATCGGCGCCGACGGTAGGCCGCCGCCTCGGGGGGAGGCGAGGGCCTGGACATCGGCGGTCGATCGTGCGACAGTGCGCACCGTCGGACGATGCACGCGGCGCGCTCCGGCTGCCTCCGGCTGCCTCCGGCTACGCGGGCTGCGCCGGACCCACCGGCCAGCGGAGCAGCGCCGCCGCGGGCGCATCGTCAGGGAGCTCACCCTGAGCCGTGACCACGACCTCCGCGTCGGTCAGGACCGCCGCGCGGGCGATGCCGACCGAGGCCGGGACGATCCCGAGCTCACCGGCGCCGAAGTCCTGCTCGGGCGCGGTGGCGACCCAGGGCGCCGCATCGAGCGCGATGACCGTCCGCTCGCCCTCGTCGTCGCCGAGCGGGGCGGCCGGCGGGACGAAGACCGTGCCTGCCTGACTCTCCTGCAGGGCGGTCACGACCTCGCCGATCCCGAGCGCCTCCGTGCGGCTCTCGCCGTCGGAGCGCGAGAAGAGGCGCTCGACCCGCTCGCGCTCGTCGGCGGCCGCGACCTCGGCGACGACCTGCTCGCACCGCCGGAACAGCGCCTCGCGGTCGTCGCCCGGCGACGCCTCCAACGGCTCGGCGGCGCGCCGCTCGCTCGCCGCGGGCGGCAGCGCGTCGCGGACGAGCTGCACCGCGCGCACGTCGCCGGCCAGCACGATGACGCGCGGCCGGAACCGTTCGACGAGCTCGGAGACGCGCTGGGCGACCTCCTTCTCGTTGTGCTTCCAGGTCTCCTCGGTGTGGTGCTGGTAGCGCAGGTGCGACCAGCCCCCGCCGGGGACCTTGTGGAGGCTGTCCGTCGCGCCCTCGACGCGCTCGCCGGGATCGTCCTGCTGCAGCTCGGCGAATTCCGACCGGCGGTGCCAGATCGTGGCGCCGTCGCGCTCGGCCTCGACCAGCAGGGCGTCGAAGTCGAAGGCGTCCCTGGCCAGCAGCGGGAGCGGGTCGAGGACGTTGCTCACCCGGCCCCAGCCGTCGCCCTGGATCTGCGTGATCAGGACCTGGTTCACCTCCACCGAGCCCTCGCGCACCGCGAGGAACCGGGCGCAGGGGCTCGGGCTGTGGTGCTCGGCCGCGAGGGCCTCCTGCACGGCGTCGTGGTCGGCCTGCGTCGCGCCCTGCTCCAGCAGGGACGCGAGGATGGCGCGATGCCGCAGGTCGTTCGTCCGCTTGGGGTCGCTGACGTCGCGGGACACGTCGGCCAGGACGGTCACCCAGGGCCCCGGCTCTGCCAGCGGGCCGGCGAGCAGATCGCGCGCGCTCATCGGCCCGACTCCTCGTCGCCGGCGGTGGGTCCGGTCGTCGCGTCGCCCTCCGTCTCGGTGCTGTAGATCACCTCGTCCTCGCCGCCGAGATCCTCAGGCGTGGCGGGGGAGGCGCCGGAGACCGGCGCGCCGGGGTCCGCCTCCTCGCCTTCGATGCCGGAGGCCGCGACCACCTCGGCGTCGTCGGTGTCGTCGGGCATCGGCTCGGTCTGCCGCCACTCCTCGACGTGGCTGTTGCCGCCGTGGCCCTGCACGATGGGCTGGGCCTCGTGCTTGAGCTGCTCGTCCTGTGCGGGCCCGTGCTTCGTGTTTCCGCGTTCCATCGCAACCTCCTTGAGCGTCTGGTCTCGGTTGTGGAACGCGACCGAACCAACCATCGCGGGCGATGCGCTGCAAGGACTTGCGACCCGGGGATTCGGGGGTAGGAGTGGCGGGCGCCGCCGAGGCGATCACCGCGTGGCGCGCGTCACGTCCAGCGGCGCGTCGACCACCGCTCGAACAGGCCGAGCAGGGAGTCCGTCAGCTTGCCCAGCAGGGCGAGCAGGATGATCGCGAGGAACAGGCGGTCGGTGCGGCCGTTGTTCTGCGAGTCGCTGAGGAGGAAGCCGAGGCCCATCGACGAGGCGATGAGTTCGGCGGCGACGAGGAACAGCCACGCCTGCGCGAGCGCCAAGCGGAGCCCGGAGATCACCGACGGCAGCACCGACGGCAGCTGCACGGTCAGGAAGAGCCGGACGCCGTGGAGACCGAACGCGCGGCCCGCCTCCACCAGGTGCCGGTCGACATGGCGGAGGGCCGCCGCGACCGTCGTGTAGACCGGGAAGAAGGCGCCGATCGCGATGAGGATGATCTTGGAGTCCTCGCCGATCTTGAACCAGAGGATCAGCAGAGGCACCCAGGCCAGCGACGGCACCGCCCGCACCGCGGCGAGCGTCGTGCTGAACAGGATGTCGCCCAGCCGCGACAGTCCGACGACGGCGCCGAGCAGCAGGCCGAGCGCGGCTCCGCAGGCGAAGCCGATCAGCACGCGCTGCGTCGAGATGGCGATGTAGAGCCCGAGGAGGCCGCGCTGCGCCAGGTCGACGGCGGCCTCCCACACCATCGCCGGCGACGGCAGCTGCGCCGAGGTGAACGCACCGGAGGTCGACGCGACCTGCCAGACCACGAGGAGGACTGCGGGGAGGAGGAGCCCCCCGGCGATCCGCACCCAGCGGCGCGACAGGAACGGCGTGCGCGCGACGGTCCGGCCGCCGGCTTCGACCACGACGGGATCGGCCGCCGGCCGCTCCTGCTCGCGGGCCACCGATGTGGCCGAGAGGCCCCCGCCGGGACCGCCGACCACGATCAGCGGGCCGTCGCCCTCCGGTGCGTTCTGATACGACATGGCTCGCTCAGTCTCCGATGACGCTCGGGTCGGCGGCCTTGGCGAAGGTCGGGTCGAGCAGCGACTTCAGCGCGGTGTCGATGTCGCTCTGCGCCCGCACGTCGCCCGACTGGACGAAGATCGGGCCGACCTTCGTGAGCACCTTCAGCTGGGCGTCGCCGGGGATGGGCGACACGTCGAGGTTGGTGCGCTCGGTGATGACCGTGGTCGCCACCTGCTTGTCGATGCCCGCGACGTCGGAGAGGATCTGCGCCGTCTCGTCGGGGTGCTCCTGCGCCCAGGCGCGGGCGTACTCGTAGGTGTTCACGACGGTCTGCGCCACATCCGGCTTGTCCTTCAGGAACGACTCGGTCGCGTTGAGGAAGCCGTAGGTGTTGAAGCCCACGTTGCGGTAGATCAGCTTGGCGCCCGACTTCTCGGCGTTGGCCATGATCGGGTCGAGCCCGCTCCACGCGTCGACCGAGCCGTTCTGCAGGGCGGCCCAGCCGTCGGCGTGCTGGAGGTTCTGGATGGTGACGTCGTCGGCCGAGAGACCGTTGGCCTCCAGCGACTGCAGGAGGAAGAAGTAGGGGTCGGTGCCCTTGGTCGCGGCGACCTGCTTGCCCTTCAGCTGCTCCACCGACGTGATGTCGGAGTTCGGGCCGACGACGATCGCCGACCACTCCGGCTGGGAGAAGATGTCGATGGTCTTGATCGGCGAGCCGTTCGACCGGGCCAGCAGCGCGGCGGAGCCGGCGGTGGAGCCCACGTCGATCGCACCGGAGCGCAGCGCCTCGTTGGCCTTGTTGGAGCCGGCGGACTGCACCCAGTTGACGGTGATGTCCTGCTTCTTCAGCGCCTTCTCGAGCCAGCCCTCCTTCTTGATGACCAGGCTCAGCGGGTTGTAGGTGGCGAAGTCGATGTTGAGCGTTCCGCCCTGCGTGGTGCCGGTGGTGCTCTTCGGCGCGGCGGCGGAGCCCTCGCCGGCCACGCAGCCGGTCAGGAGCAGGGCCGGCGCCGCGGCGGCGGCCGCGAGGGCGGTGACGATGGTGGGGGTGCGGCGCATGGTGGCCTCTCTGGTCTGTGCTGCTGATGCTGTGTCGGGTGCTGCGGTGAGGTGGTGCTGCCGTGCGGTGGTGCTGGCGGTGCGGTGCTGCGGCGACGTGACGATCCTCGCGGGAGCGCTCGCCCGGCGGGCGCCTCTCGCGGAATCTGTGGAATCAGCCGCGGACGGCGACGGGTGTGGAGGAGGTGGGGACGCCAGGTTCGTGGGCGTTCCCGTGCCGGTCGATGCCGAGCCCGTCGAGCAGCTCGGCGCGCAGCTCGGCGAGCTCCGCCGATCCGCGGTCGCGCGGGCGCTCTCCTGGCACGGTGGTGACGCTGCGGATGGTCGCGCCCGGGAGTGCGGGCGTGTCACCGGCGTGCGCGGCCGTCCCCGCGCCGTGCGCCTGAGCCGCGCCGACCTCCTCGGCGCCGCGCAGGATGATGCGATCGGCGAGTTGGAGGGCCTCGTCGACGTCGTGGGTGACGAGGAGGATCGTGGTGGGCGCCGCCGCGTGCACGTCGAGCAGGAGGTCCTGCATCTTCAGCCGGGTCAGCGCGTCGAGCGCGCCGAACGGCTCGTCCAGCAGCAGCACGCCGGGGTTGCGGGCGAGGGCGCGCGCGAGCGAGGTGCGCTGCGCCATGCCGCCGGAGACCTCCCGCGGGCGCAGTCCGGCCGAGCCGGAGAGACCGACCAGGTCGAGGAGGCGCGCGACCCGCTGCCTGCCCTCGGCGCGGTCGAGGCCGCGCGGCAGGCCGAGGGCGACGTTGTCCGCGAGCGAGCGCCACGGCAGCAGCCGCGGCTCCTGGAAGCCGATGGCGCACCGTGGGTCGATGCCGGAGACGGGCGTGCCGTCGATCAGCGCCGTACCCGCGGTGGGGGTGTCGAGTCCGCCGGCGATGCGCAGCAGCGTCGACTTGCCGCAGCCGCTCGGCCCGAGGATCGCGACGACCTCACCGGGCTCGACGCGCAGCGAGATGTCGCGGAGGACGGTCCGGACGCCCGCGTCCGTGCCGCGGCGCCGCGGGGCCGCGAACGACCGCCCCACGCCGGCGAACTCGACGGGGGAGGCGGTGGATGCGGCGGTGGCGGCCATGATGGTCCGACGCTACCGAAGCCTCCCGTCGCCCGCCCGCCGCCCGAAACGCGACGTAACGAAGACTTGCGCGACTCAGAAGGTCGCGCCGGGGACGCCCGAGACCACGAGGGCCGCCCCGCCGATCCACACGCCGATCGCGAGCACGATGCCCGCCAGCGGCACCCAGAAGGCGAGCCGCCGCCGCACCAGCAGGACGATCGCGACGACGAGCGCGACCAGCGCCACCGCCCCGGGACCGAGCAGCGCGACGAAGAAGCCGACGCCCATCCTCCCGGTGTCGCAGACGGTCGAAGCGCCGCACGGATCGCTCGCGAACACCAGGAAGAACGCGAAGAATGTGAGGATCGCCGCGACGACGAGACCGACGACGAGCAGGACCGTCGTCGTGATCACGTCCCAGAGCCTCGCGGGGCGCTGCAACTGGCCCGGCGGCGGACCTGGGGGCGGGAGGCTCACGGCGGCAGCTAGCGCTCGCGGTCAGCCGAAGATCATCGGCCGGTCGTCGTCCTCCTCGGGCGTGACCGCGTCGGTCAGCTCGACCAGCACAGGGACGTGGTCGCTCGGGGCGTCGCCCTTGCGCTCGTTGCGGTGGATGCTCGCGCCCGCGACCCGGTCGGCGAAGGCCCGCGAGCCGAGGATGAAGTCGATGCGCAGGCCCTCGTTGCGGGGGAAGCGGAGCTGCTTGTAGTCCCAGTACGTGTATCCCTCGGGCACGAGCGGGCGGACGACGTCCGTCAGCCCGGCGGCCTCGAAGTCGGCGAAGGCGGCACGCTCGGGCGGCGAGATGTGCGTCGACAGGCCGGGCACCAGGCTCGGGTCGCCGACGTCGGAGTCGAGCGGGGCCACGTTCCAGTCGCCCATCAGCGCCAGGGGGAGGTCGGGGTCGGCGCCCAGCCACGCGCGCGTGTCGGCGGAGAGGGCGGCCAGCCAGTCCAGCTTGTACGTGTAGTGCGGGTCGGCGAGCGAGCGGCCGTTCGGCACGTACAGGCTCCACAGGCGCACGCCCTCGACGGTGGCGCCGATCGCGCGGGCCTCCTTGGGCAGGTCGGGGCCGTCGTGATCCTTGAGGAAGCCCGGCATGTCGGGGAAGCCGATCTCGACATCGGCGAGCGGCAGCCGGCTCGCGATCGCGACGCCGTTCCACTGGTTCAGACCGTGCAGCACGACCTCGTACCCGGCCTCCTCGAAGGGGGCGTACGGGAACTGCTCCGGCTTGCACTTGATCTCCTGCATGGCCAGGACATCCACGTCTTCACGCACCGCCCAGTCCACGACGCGAGCGACGCGGGTGCGGATGGAGTTCACATTCCAGGTGGCGATGCGCATGCCCCGATCGTATCGGCCGGGGCCGACGCCGCCCTTCGCCCTAGAATCAGGGATGTGACCGACGCACGACAGCAGCTCATCGACTACATCTCGGCCGAGGCCGTGTTCCACGGCGACTTCACGCTGACCAGCGGCAAGAAGGCCACCTACTACGTCGACCTGCGCAAGGTCAGCCTCGACCACCGCGTCGCGCCGCTGATCGGGCAGGTCATGCTCGACCTCATCGCCGGTGTGGAGGATGTCGCGGCCGTCGGCGGGATGACCATGGGCGCCGATCCGGTCGCCGCCGCGATCCTGCACCAGGGCGCCGCGCGCGGCCTCGCCTACGACGCCTTCGTCGTGCGCAAGGAGCCGAAGGACCACGGCCGCGGCAAGCAGGTCGAAGGACCGGACCTGGCCGGCAAGCGCGTGATCGTGCTGGAGGACACCTCCACGACCGGAGGCTCGCCGCTGAAGGCCGCCGAGGCGCTGAAGAAGGTGGGCGCCGAGATCGCCGCCGTCGCCGTGGTCGTCGACCGCGACACGGGCGCGCGCGAGGCCATCGAGGCGGCCGGCTACCCGTACTACGCCGCGATCGGCTTGAAGGACCTGGGGCTGGAGTAGTGGCCGAGCACCGCGATCCGCAGCCGGGCGAGGGCCGACCGGAGGGACCGGAGGGTTCCGAGCCGGTGGTGCCGTCGCGCGGCGAGGCGGGGGTGAGCGGTGCGGATGGTGCGGCTGGGCCGGTTGCTGATGGGGCTGCGGAGCCTGCGGAGGCGTCGAATTCGGAGCCGTCGGAGTCGGAGCCGTCGGAGACCGAGCCCGAGATCGGGAGCTCGGAATGGCTGCTGCAGCAGCTGACGGGCGGACGGCGCGTGCGGCGGCGGGCGGACACCGGCGAGAGCGTGGTCGGGGCGGGCTCCGGCGACGCGGGGCCCAGCGAGGCGGTCGTGGGCGGTGTGCCGGATGGTGCGCCGTCGGCGGCGGGCGAGGCGGTGTCGGGTGCGCCGGTGGCGGGTGCGCCGGTGCCCGGCGCGTCTGGCCCAGCGGCGACTGGCGCGGATCCGTCGGCGCCCGGTGTTCCAGCGGCAGAGGATGCGCTGCCTCCCGCGGTGAGCGTCCCCCGGATCGATCAGGACGGCGGTTTCGAGGCTCTCCTGCGCGCCGACGACGACCGGCCGCGCGAGACCGCCGAGCCGGAGGAGCCGGGCGGGTTCCCGTGGCACCTCACGCCCGGCGTGGAGCCGAGCGCGGGGGAGCCGGAGACGGCCGACGCGGATTCCGGAGCCGGCGCGGGGAGGGCAACCGGGGGACCGGCCACCGTATCGGGCGAGCAGGAAGCGCCGACCGTCGCGATGCCGGTGCCGCCGATGCGCGGGGCGGAGGCTGTCGATTCGCCGTCTGTGCCTGATGCGACCGCCGCACTGCCGACGGCGGTGACGCAGTCGAACGAGGCCGTCGATCCCACTCGCCCGTCTGCCGACACCGCAGCGCTGCCGGTGACTCCGGCCGCCGGGCCTGTTGATCCCACGCCTGCGCCTGGCGCGTCCGCAGCGACGCCGGTGACTCCCCTCGCCGAGCCTGTCGATCCTGAGCTTGCCGCACCCGCATCTCCGGCCGGACCCACCGCACCCGCATCTGCGGCCGCGCCGGGGGCGTTCGAGCCTTCGAGCTTCGCCGCCTCCCTCCGTATGCCGCAGCCTGCTGCGGAGCCGCCGGCCGGTCAGGGACCGGCCGATCAGCCGACCGACGAGGCCGCCACCGGGGAGCGGGCAGACGCAGCCTCCTCGGAGACCCCCGATGCTGCCCGGGACGAGACCGCAGAGCAGGGGCACGGCCTCGCCGCGCTGCTCGGCCTCGGGCCCGTGGAGGATCGCCCGCAGAAGTGGTCGGGCATCGGGGACACGACGGGGATCATCCCGCTTCCGCGCGCCGCCGTCCGTCCGCGAGCTGACGCGGGGCAGGCCGCGCCGCCCCCAGCGGACGGGACCGCGGGAGACATGCCCGCCGGCGTCTTCGTGCCTCCGTTCGCGGCCGATCCGGTCGTCCCTCCTGTCGCGCCGGTTCCGCCCGCTCCGTCCGCGCCGCCGGCGTTCGCCGCACCGCAGGAGCCGCCGGTGCCCGCGCAGCCGGTGCTGCCGCCGCCTCCCGCCTCCCAGCTGTTCGAGCCGACCGGCGCTGCCGGGGACGTCCCGACCGCGCAACTGAGCACCGCCGAGATCGCCGCCCTCCCCGCGGAGAGCGCGGGCACGGCGGCGCCGCCGCGCGCGCCGAGTGAGTCCGCAGGTGCTGCGCCCGCTGGTCCGGCTGCGCCTGTTGCCGGTGAGCCTGCTGCCGGGTCTGCCGGTCCGGCTGTGCCGGGGGCCGGTGGGGGTGCCGCTGCCGGGTCTGCTGGTCCGGCTGTGCCGGTGGCCGGTGAGGTTGCCGCCGGGTCTGCTGGTCTCGCTGTGCCTGTTGCTGGCGAGTCCGCCAGTGCCGGGTCTGCTGGTCCCGCCGTGCCTGCAAGCAGTGAGCCCGGCTTGCCCGAGCCTGTCGCCCCGAGCGTGCCGGCGGCCGGTGAGTCCGCTGCCGAGCCCGCCGCTCCGAGCGCACCCGCGACCGCAGACGTCGTGCTGCCGCCGGTAGCGTTCGATCCGCTGATTGCACCCGCGGTCGCCGCAGGTGCAGACGCCACCGCGCCTCGCGACCACCCGACCGACGACGGCGCGACGGCGGACGTCGTCGACGCCGGGCCTGCTCCTGAGCCGTTCGCGACGACCGACATCGTCGAGCCGGAGGCTGCCACGCCGGCCGCAAACGTCACGGCGGGCGGACCGGCGCACGACGCCCTCACCCCCGACGAGGACGAGGAGCAGGAGGACGGCCTCGCCCTTCTGTTCGGCGATGCGGTGTCCGGGCCGGACGACGAGTCGGACGAACACGACGGCGAGCCGGAGGCGGACGACATCGAAGCCCCCGCCGCCGCCGCGGACGCCCACCACGACGTGCCTGCTGAACCGCTCGGGATCGACGCCATCCTGTTCCCCGCAGCCGCGGACGCCACGACGGAGGCCGCTGGGGCGCGGGGGCCGGGTGCGGGTGAGGAACTGTCAGCCCCTGACCAGGCCGGCTTGTTCGGCGGGCAAGGCGCGTCCCAGGAGTCCCGCTTGTTCGACGGGCACAGCGTGTCCGAGGAGCCTGGCGCCGCCGGCGAGGGCCCGCAGGCCGCGGGAACGGCCGCCTTCGAGACCGCCCCGCCGATGACGGCGCCCCTGCCCGCCTTCGACTTCGACGCCCCGACCGTGGCACTCCCGGCGCAGCCCGGGATCGAGGAGGGCCCGGCGGCACCCGGTTCGGAGGAACCGCCGCGCGCACCCGCACACGCCGCGGACTCCGTCACGCACCGCGCTCCCCCCGAGGAGACGCAGCCGTCCGCGTGGGCGGCCGCCTCCGCCGAGCCCACCCAGGCGATGCCCATTCCAGCGGTGCCGGGTGCAGGCGCCGCGGGCGTCGCCGGCGTGACAGGCGCCGGGTCGGCCGTCGCCGCACCCGCCCCGGACACGGCACCCTCCGCGACCGCTGGATCGCCATTCGCGACCGGCGCGTCCGGGTCCGCGACCGCCGCGACCGGGTCCGCGACCGCCGCGTCTGGACCCGCGACCGCCGCGTCCGGGTCCGCGACCGCCGCGTCTGGACCCGCGACCGCCGCGTCCGGGTCCGCGCCCGCTGGATCGGCATCCGCGCCCGGCGCAGCTGCCGCATTCGGATCGGCTTCAGCGCTCGGAGCAGCATCCCCCTCCGGCGCAGCGTCCGCCCCCGCCGCTACGGCGACACCCGCCTCCACCACTCCGCCGCGCCGCCCCTTCGACCTCAAGGATCACCGCCTCCTGTTCGCGATCGCGGGCGCGCTGGCGGTTCTGCTGGTACTGGTCGGTCTCTTCGCGCTCGGCACCCGGCTGCCCGCGCTGTTCGGAGCAGGTGCGCCGGCTGCGGCGCCCGCGGCCTCGGCCTCCTCCTCCGCGACACCATCCGCGACCCCGACCCCGACGCCCACGCCGACCGTCACTCCGAAGCCAGCCGCCCCTGCGGCCGCCGGCGAGCAGAAGTGGGACGCGTTGGGCGGCGGCGAGTGCATCCAGCCGTTCACGACCCCGTGGGCAGAGACGTTCACGGTCGTCGACTGCGCGACCCCGCACGCCGCGCAGATGGTCTGGACCGACGTCCTCTCCGCCGACATCGCGGCGCCCTATCCGGGCGCGGACGCGCTCGCCCAGCAGATCGGTGCCCTGTGCACCGCGCCGGGCATCATCGACCTGGCCGCGGGCGCGCAGTACACGGGCTTGCAGGTGCAGGGATCGTTCCCCGCCACCGACCAGCAGTGGGCGGCCGGCCAGCGTTCGTACTACTGCTTCGCATCGCGCTCGACGGGCGAGCCGCTCACGTCATCCGTCGCGGGCGGCGGCCCGACGGGCTGACGCCGCCCCAACCGGCGCATCCACTTGTCGGGACGGGCGGTTCCGCCAGCAGGGCGCATCCATTTGTCGCGACATGCCGTCCCAGCGGCAGGATCGGTCGGGCCAGCGCATCGACTTGTCACAACGCGCCGTGCTGGTGGCGGCGCGTGCGGCGTGTTGCGCCAAGTGGATGCGGACCGCAGGTGCTGGGCGTCGAGCCGCCCAGACGGGGCGAGGGGCCATCCCGCCGCATCCACTTGTCGTGACATGCCGCCTCGGCGGCGCGACAGGCCGCGTCGGTGCATCGACTTGTCACGACGCGCCGTGCAGGCGGCCGCGCGTGCGGCGTGTTGCGCCAAGTGAATGCGAACCGCGCCAGCAGGCGCCGCGGCCGAGGCCGCGGCCGTAGCCGAGGCGCGGGCCGGGGCTCAGAGCTCCGTCTCCACGGGCTCCGATGCCAGGAGCTCGTGCACGCCCGAGAGGATCTCGTCCGGGCGGAACGGGTAGCGGCCGATCTCGGCCGCGTCGCTGATGCCGGTCAGCACCAGGATCGTGTGGAGGCCCGCCTCGATGCCCGCGACGACGTCCGTGTCCATCCGGTCGCCGATCATCGCCGTGTTCTCGGAGTGCGCGCCGATGCGGTTCATGGCCGAGCGGAACATCATCGGGTTCGGCTTGCCGATGACGTAGGGGTCCATCCCGGTCGCCTTCGTGATCATCGCGGTCACGGCTCCGGTCGCGGGCAGCGGGCCTTCGGCACTGGGGCCGGTGGCGTCCGGGTTCGTGGAGATGAAGCGCGCGCCCTTGCCGATCAGCCGGATGGCCTTCGTGATCGCGTCGAACGAGTAGCTGCGCGTCTCGCCCACGACCACGTAGTCGGGGTTCGTGTCGGTCATGATGAAGCCGGCCTCGTGCAGCGCAGTCGTCAGGCCGGCCTCGCCGATCACGTACGCCGAGCCTCCCGGCGCCTGCGACTTCAGGAAGTCGGCGGTCGCCAGGGCGGAGGTCCAGATCGACTCCTCCGGCACGTGCAGGCCAGAGGCGCGCAGCCGGGCCGACAGGTCGCGCGGCGTGAAGATGGAGTTGTTCGTCAGCACCAGGAACGGGACGCCCTGATCACGCCACTGCTGGATGAGCTCGGGCGCACCGGGAAGCGCCTGATTCTCGTGCACCAGCACGCCATCCATGTCGGTCAGCCAGCATTCGATCTCGTCGCGACGGGACATGGGACCCCTTTCGTGCGGGCCGGACGGCCGGTGGGAGGACGCGACCAGCTTATTGCCTCCCGCCGCGGCGGTCCGGGCGGTCCCGGCTACGCTGTCCCGGTGAGCGAACAGCAGGAGGCGGGCCCCGACCCGGCGGCGACCGACCCGGCGGCGGCCGAGCCGACGCCGGCCGACCCGGCGGCGACCGATCCGACGCCGACCGACGCCCCGTCGCCCACGCCCGCGCCCACGCACGAGCTGACGACCCACGGCGTCGGCCCGTGGCCCGGCGAGTGGCCGGACGACCCGCACTACGATCCCGACCTCCTGCGCCACGGCGACACCCGCAACGTCATCGACCGCTATCGGTACTGGCGGATGGAGGCGATCGTCGCCGACCTCGACGAGCACCGCCACCCCTTCCACGTGGCGATCGAGAACTGGCAGCACGACATGAACATCGGCTCCATCGTGCGCAGCGCCAACGCCTTCGCCGCCGACACCGTGCACATCATCGGGCGGCGGAGGTGGAACAAGCGCGGCGCGATGGTCACCGATCGCTACCAGCACCTCCAGCACCACGACGACGTCGCCGGGTTCGTGGCGTGGGCGCGGGAGGCGGGGCTGCCGATCATCGCGGTGGACAACGTGCCGGGGTCGGTGCTGATCGAGACGTTCGACCTCCCTCGGGAGTGCGTCCTGCTGTTCGGTCAGGAGGGCCCGGGGCTGTCGGCGGAGGCGCTCTCGGCGGCCGACGCGGTCGTCGAGATCGCGCAGTTCGGCTCCACCCGCTCGATCAACGCGTCCGCCGCGGCCGCCGTCGCCATGCACGCGTGGATCCGCGCACACGTCCCGTTCCCGAGGCCCTGAGGGACCAGCCCGCGAGCACGCAGACATTCGCCTGAAAACCGCCGAGTACGCAGACAATCTGCGTACTCGCGGGTTCGGGACGGGACGGGACGGGCGGGGCGCCGGCCGGGTCAGCCGGGGTAGCCGGCGTCGGCCGCGATGCGGGCGATGCCCTCCGCGTCGAGCTCGTAGACGGTCTCGCCGTCGTCGGGCGCGGGAGCGCTGACGACGTGCGCGCGCACCGGCCCGTCGGCCGGAAGGGTCACCCAGGCGAACCCGGCCCCGCGGACCGCCCGCTCGCCCGGCGCCGGCCACAGCACATCGGTCGTGTTGGCGACGGCGGGCGCCACGACGACCGGGACGCCCCGTTCGCCCGCGCGCGTCACCAGCCCGTGGTGGTAGTGCCCGGCGAGGATCAGGCGCACGTCGGCCGCGGCGCACACGGCGAGCAGCGGCTCGGGATCGATGAGCCGCAGCGTCTCGAACAGCCCCGTCGTCGGGGGGACCGGCGGATGGTGCAGCACGACGATCGTCCCGTGCTGGGCCGGCGTCGCGAGGACCGCGCGCAGCCGCTCCAGGCGCTCGTCGCCGATGCGTCCGTACCCTGCCCGCGGCACGGTGGAGTCGACGGTCACCACCCGGAAGCCGCGCACCTCCGTCACGCTCTCGCGGGCGCCGAGCACCTCCTCGAATCCGTCGGTGAGGTCGTGGTTGCCCATCGCGTACACGATCCGCGCACCGCGCTGGGCCGCCCACGGGTCGAGCGTGCCCGCGAGCAGCCGGTAGGAGGCGGCGGTCCCGTCGTCCGACAGATCGCCCGACGCCACGACGACATCCACCTGCTCGGCCTCACCGGCGCGCGCGAGCACCCGGTCGAGGCCGGCCAGGTTGTCGACGATGCCGTAGTGCAGCCTCCCGTCGCCGGTGAGGTGCGTGTCGCTGAGGTGGAGGATGCGCAGGGGAGCCGTCACGCGGCCACCCTACCGGCGCCCCCCGACCTCACTCGGTGTCGAGCGCCTGGATGAGCGCGTCGACCGCGGTGACGAGGTTGTGCAGCGCCTGGCGTTCGATCGAGTCCTCCGGGAGCTTCTGGATGTCGTAGCTCGCGGCGCTCGCCGCCTGCCGTGCTGTGGACAGTGCCGCCTGCACCTCGAGATCGGCCATGGTCGTCCCTCCTCGTCCCGCGGCGTCCGGCCGGGCGGCCGGCGCCGACAGGCAGCACCCTAGTGGGAGGTCGCGCCCGCCGATAGCCCCGGCAGCCCGGACGGCAACCGGGGCAGCCCCCGC
>NZ_JBPGXM010000091.1:0-15891 GCF_056755495.1 Leifsonia sp. KNZ12-8B | reverse complement strand
AGATGTGTATAAGAGACAGGGCCCGGGCCGCTCGCGAGAAGGCGACGGCATCGGCGGCCTTCGCCGCCGCCCTGTTCCGGGGTGCGGGCGGCAGGGGCGCGCTCGGTCCCGACCCGCTCGCGGCCGCGCTCAGCTCACCGGGCGACCTGCTGGCCAAGCTCGGGGCCGTGGACCGGTTGCGCTCGATCTCCGCCGACCGTGCCGCCGCCGTGCGCGCCGCCGCGGCCGACGCCCGGCGCGCGCACGACCTCGAGCAGAAGGCGGAGCAGGCGACGGAGGCCGCCGGCTCCATCGACACCGCCTCCAGCGAGCAGGCGGTCGCCGCCGCGCAGGCGCAGGTCGAGCTGGCCGCCACCGCTCTGGCCTCCCTGCCCACCGTGCTCTCGGCCGCCGACGGCTGGCAGGCGCTGACGGTCGACCCGGCCGCCGTCCCCGCCGCCGGCTCTGGCTGGGCGCTGCCGGTCCGCGGGTCGCTCACCGACGGCTTCGGACCGCGCCCGTCCCGGCCGGCCGGGACGGCCCTCTTCCACCCCGGCGACGACGTCGGCGCGGCCTGCGGCACCACGATCTCCGCGGCGGCAGCCGGAACCGTCGTCGCGGCGGGGCCGAACGGCTCCTACGGCAACTTCGTGCTCATCGATCACGGCGACGGGGTGCGGACAGCGTACGGGCACATCCGCGACGGCGGGATCGGCGTCGTCGTCGGCCAGCAGGTCGCGGCCGGGCAGCCGATCGCGCAGGTCGGGACGACGGGAGCCTCCACCGGCTGCCACCTCCACTTCGAGGTGCGGGTGAACGGCGTGCAGATCGACCCGCTGCCGTTCCTGGCCGCGCGCGGGGTGGCGCTCGGGGCGCGCTGAGGCAGCGGCCCACGATCCTGTGGGTTCCGCCAGGGCCTCCTCAGATCAGGGGAGGCGGGCGTACGGTTCAGGCATGACCGAACTGACGGAGCTCGTCGGGTCGTGGATGCGCCGGCAGCGCTGGTACTCGACGAAGAGCGTCGAGCCCAGGCTGCGCCTCCTCGCCTCGTTCGAGACCGAGCCCGAGCCCGCTGACACCGGCGTCCGCATCGTGACCCACTTCTTCGCCGACGAGGCCCCGCGGACACCGCGCGTGTACCAGGTGCCCGTCGTCGCCCGCGACACCCGCGACGGCGACCCCGCCGCCTTCATCGGGGAGGCGGGAGGCCGCCATCTCTACGACGGCCCCGCGGAGGAGGCGTACGTGACGGCGCTCGCCGCACTGATGGGAGGGGCCGCCCACGCCGAGGGGCGCGACGCCCACGCGCAGGGGCACTCCCTGGGCGGGACCATCGCGGTGCGCTCGTCGCGGCGGCTGACCGGCGAGCAGTCCAACACCTCCATCGTCGCCGAGCTCGACGACGGCCGGCTCGCGCTGATCAAGGTGTTCCGCGTCGTGCAGGACGGCGAGAACCCCGACATCTCCACGCTGGCGGCGCTGACCGGGGGAGGCTCGCGCCGCACCCCGGCGCTGCTCGGCTGGCTGGCCGGCAGCTGGCCGGCAGCCTCCGGCGGCACCGCGCGCGGCGAGCTGGCGCTCGCGCAGGACTTCGTGCCCGGCGCCGAGGACGGCTGGGAGCTCGCGGTCGACGCCGCCGAGCACGGCGAGGACTTCGCCGACCGGGCGTACGACCTCGGCCGCGGCACGGCCGAGCTGCACCGGCTCATGGCGAGCGTGCTGCCCACCAGGGAGGCGCAGCAGGAGGACATCGCCCGGGCGCTCGACGGCATGTTCCAGCGCCTCACGCTGACGACGACGGAGGTGCCGGAGGTCGAGGAGCTGCGCGCGGGCATCGCCGCCGTGTACGAGTCGGCGGCCGCCGGGCCGCTGCCGGTGCTGCAGCGAATCCACGGCGATCTGCACCTCGGCCAGGTGCTGCACTCCGGCGAGCGGGGCTGGCAGTTCATCGATTTCGAGGGGGAGCCGCTGCGGCCCCTCCCGGAGCGTTCGCTGCCCGACGCCACCATGCGGGACGTGGCCGGGATGCTGCGGTCGTTCGACTACGTGGCGGGCTCGCTCGCCCAGCGGCAGCCTCCCCTCGACGCGGCGGCGTGGGCGGCGCGGGCCCGGCAGGCGTACCTCGACGGCTACGCGTCGGTCGTCGGCACCGAGCTGCACGACCACCAGCGGCTCCTGGACGCCTTCGAGCTCGACAAGGCGGTGTACGAGATCCTGTACGAGGCGCGGCACCGGCCGGCCTGGATCCCGATCCCGTTCACGGCCGCGCAGCGCCTCCTCTCGGCCGCCGAGCAGGTCGGCTGACCCGCCGGCCGCCGAGCACAGGAAAAATGCGCCCCGGGATCGCTCCCAGGGCGCATTTTTCCTGTGCTCGGCGGCCGGTCAGACGGCGGCTGGTCGGATCTTGTACCGGGCGCCGCGGTGGTCGGCCGGGAGGCGGTCGCCGGCGCCGTGCAGCTTGTTGCGCAGGGTGCCCGGCTCATACTCGGTGGGGTAGACGCCGCGGCGCTGCAGCTCGGGGATGACGAACTCCACGATGTCCTCGAATGTGCCGGGGGTGATCGCGTAGGCGAGGTTGAAGCCGTCGACGTCGGTGTCCTCCACCCACTCCTGGAGGTGGTCGGCGACCTCCGCCGCAGACCCGACGATGAAGGGGCCCAGTCCGCCGATCGCGCCGTTGCGGCCGATGTCGCGCACGGTCCACTCGCCGCCGTCCTCGTTGGGCCGCTGGAAGTTCGCGACCGCCGACTGGATGGCGTTGCTCTCGACGTTGCCGATCGGCTCGTCGAGGTCGTACTGCGAGAGGTCGACGCCCATCCACCCGGACATGAACACCAGGGCGCCTTCGTCGCTCGTGTACTGCAGGAAGTCCTCGAACTTGGCCTGCGCCTTCTCGCTGGTCTCGTCGGTGATGATCGTGAGGAGGGTGTAGATGCGGGCCGCGTACCGGTCGCGCCCCGCCGCCTCCAGCGCGTCGCGCAGCTTGGCGACGGTCTGCTTCAGCCCCTCCTTGGTGGAGGCGGCGACGAAGATCGCCTCGGCGTTCTCGGCGGCGAACGAGATACCGCGCTTGGAGGCGCCCGCCTGGTAGATCACGGGCGTGCGCTGCGGGCTGGGCTCGGAGAGGTGGATGCCGGGGACGGTGAAGTGCGTGCCGCGGTGCCCGATCTCGTGCACCTTCGCGGGGTCGGTGAAGACGCCCGCCTCGCGGTCGCGCACCACGGCGTCGTCCTCCCAGGAGCCCTCCCACAGCTTGTAGAGCACCTCCAGGTACTCGTCGGCGTGGTCGTAGCGGTCGTCGTGCTGCAGCTGGTCGTCGTGGCCCATGTTGCGCGCGGCGGAGGGCAGGTAGCCGGTGACGACGTTCCAGCCGACGCGTCCGTTGGTCAGGTGGTCGAGCGTCGACATGCGGCGGGCGAACGGATACGGGTGCTCGTACGCGGTGCCCGCGGTGATCCCGAAGCCGAGGTTCTCGGTGACGAGCGCCATCGCCGAGACCAGGAGGATGGGGTCGTTCACCGGCACCTGGGCGCCGTGCCGGATGGCGGCCTCGTTGCTGCCGCCGTACACGTCGTAGGTGCCCAGCACGTCGGCGATGAAGATGCCGTCGAACCGGCCGCGCTCCAGCAGCTTCGCCAGCTCGGTCCAGTAGGTGAGGTCCTTGTAGCGCCAGGCCTGGTCGTCTGGGTGCCGCCACATGCCGGAGGACTGGTGGGCGACGCAGTTCATGTCGAAGGCGTTGAAGCGGATCTGCCGGGTCATGCGGTCCAGGATGCGGGAGGCGCGCGCCGGCCGCACCCCGGGCGTCATGCCGCGTAACGCGGCGCGCTCAGCGCCCCGTGAACCGCGGCGGCCGCTTCTGCTGGAACGCCGCGAAGCCCTCGCGGTAGTCGGCGGTCGTGCGCAGGCGCTCCTGCGCCTCCGCCTCGGCGGCGACCGAACCCCAGAGATTGAGCGTGCCGTCGCGCAGGCCCGCCACGATCTGCTTGGAGGCGACGAGCGCCTGGGTCGCGCCTGATGCCGCTCGCGCGGCCGCCGCCTCCACCTCGTCCACCACGGCCGACATGGGGACCGCGCGCGAGAAGAGCCCGCCGGCCACGGCCTCCACGCCCGACAGCAGCCGGCCCGAGTAGATGAGGTCGAGGGCGCGGTGCGGGCCGAGGCGCGACACCAGCAGCCAGTGGCCGCTCGAGTCGAGGGCGGCGCCCAGGGCGGCGAAGGGCGAGCCGACCTTCGCGTCCTCCGCCACGTAGACGACGTCCGTCGCGATCAGCAGACCGAGCCCGACGCCGAGGCAGGCGCCCTGCGCGGCCGCGAACGTCGGAGCCGGGAACCCCGCGATGCGCCGCAGCAGCGCCTCCACCTCTGCCAGGTAGCCAGGCACGTCGTCGGTCGCCGGGTCGACGCCAGCGATGTCGCGGCCGGCGCAGAAGGCGCGGCCCTCGCCGCGGAGCACGACAGCGCGCACGCTGTCGGCCGACGCCCGCTCGTACGCCTCGGACAGCGCCTGGAGGTCGTCACGGCCCAGCGCGTTGAGCCGCTCGGGTGCGTTCAGCGTGATGCGGGCGATGCCGTCCGCGGTCGCGTACTCGATCATCCGTTCCTCCAGGGCGTTCGGCGCCGCATCACACGTCATAGTCGACGACGACACGGCCGGTCAGGGGATGGGACTGGCAGGTCAGCACGTACCCGCGCTCCAGCTCCTCCGGCTCGAGCGCGTAGTTCTCCGTCATCCGCACGTCGCCGGAGACCAGCCGCGCCCGGCAGGTGCCGCAGACGCCTCCCGCGCACGAGAACGGCACGTCCGGCCGCACCCGCAGCGCGGCGTTCAGCACCGACTCGTTCGCGTCGACCGGCGTCTCGACCGTGGAGGTGAGCCCGTCGAGCGTGAACTCGACGGTGGTCGTCCGCTCGCCCTCGCGCACCACGACCGGGCGCCCGGCATCGCCGCGCGCCTCCCCGGGGTCCCCGGTGGTGAACAGCTCGAAGTGGAGGCGCTCGCGCGGCACGCCGTACGACTCCAGCACGTCGCGGCACAGCTGCACCAGCTCGAACGGCCCGCACAGGAACCACTCGTCCACGGTCGCCGGCGGCAGCAGCGTGTCGAGCATCCGCCGCAGCCGCTCCTCGTCGATCCGGCCCGAGAGGAGCGGCGCCGTGCGCTGCTCGCGCGACAGCACGTGGTGCAGGGCGAGCCGGGCGGGGTAGCGGTCCTTGAGGTCGGCCAGCTCCTCCAGGAACATCACGTCGACGGCGGTGCGGTTCGTGTACACGAGGGTGAAGGTGGAGGTCGCGCTCGCCGCGAGCACGCTCGACGCGAGGGCCATCAGCGGCGTGATCCCCGAGCCGGCGGCGATCCCCGCGATGTGCCGCCCGTCGAGCGCGCCGGGGTCGATGGTGAAGGTGCCCTGCGGGCTCATGACGTCGATCCGGTCGCCTGGCCGCAGCTCGGTGGTCGCCCAGGTCGAGAAGGCGCCGCCCAGGTCCCGTTTGATCGCGACGCTGATCCGCCCCCGCGTGGGCGGCCGGCAGAGCGAGTAGCTGCGGCGCAGCTCCGTGCCGCCGACGTGGGCGCGCAGCGCCACGTGCTGCCCGGGCAGGTAGTCGTAGTCGCCGGCCAGCTCGTCGGGCACGGCGAAGGTGACCTCGACGCTCGCCGGGGTCAGCGGCCGCACCTCGGCGACCGCCAGCTCGTGGAACCGCGCGCGGGGCATCCGCACGCTCACAGCGCCTTGATGTGGTCGAAGGGCTCCCCGCAGCCGTTGCACACGTACAGCGCCTTGCACGCGGTGGAGCCGAAGTGCGAGACCTCGCGGGTGTCGGGAGAGCCGCACTGCGGGCACTTCACCGCGAGGCGCAGGCCGACCGGTCCGGCCGGACGCGTGGCGGGCGCGGTGCCGTCGGGAGGCGCGATCCCGTTGTCGAGGAGCGCCTGCCGGCCGGCGGGGCTGATCCAGTCGGTCGTCCAGGCGGGGGAGAGGGCCAGGCGCACCCGCACCCGCTCGAAGCCGGCGCCCGCGAGCGCACGCACCACGTCCTCCCGGATCGTCTCTATCGCCGGGCAGCCCGAGTAGGTGGGCGTCAGCACCACCTCCACGCCGTCGTCGGTCACGCTGAGCTCGCGCAGGATGCCGAGGTCGTCGATCGTGAGCACGCGCAGTTCGGGGTCCGGCACGGCCGCCGCGGCCGCCCAGGCGAGATCGGCCTCCGCGAAGTGGCTCACCATGACGCCCCCGGGTGCCGGCGGGTGAGCACCTGCAGCTCGGCGAGCAGCGGCCCGAGGTGCTCCGAGTGCCGGCCGCGCCGCCCTCCGCCCGCGGACGAGAAGACCGTGGGCGGCTCGATCTCCGCCTCCCGCAGCACCGGCTCCAGAGCGCTGTCGAACGCGGGCCGGAGGGTGGAGGGCCGGGGTGCGATGTCCTCCAGCCGGTCGGTGAGCGGCTCGTCGCGGAACAGCTCGTCCACGAGCGGCCACACGGTCTCGAAGGCCGCCACGGTCCGCCGCCGCGACTCGTCGGTGCCGAGCGCGAGCCGCAGCAGCCACAGGTCGGCGTGCTCGCGGTGGTACGCGACCTCCTTCACCGCCTTCGCCGCGACTCCCGCCAGCACCGGGTCGGCGGAGGCGCGCAGCCGCTCGTACAACTCGGACAGATAGTGGGAGGCGGCGAGCTGCCGCACGATCGTCTGGGCGAAGTCGCCGTTCGGCAGCTCGAAGAGCCACGCCGAGCGGAACTCCGGCTCGTCGCGCCAGTAGGCGAGGTCGTCCTCGGTGCGGCCGTCCGCGGTGCCCGCGTAGCGCAGCAGCGAGCGCGCGTGGCCGAGCAGGTCGAGCGCGATGTTGGCGAGGGCGACATCCTCCTCCAGCTCGGGCGCGCGCGAGATCCACGCGCCGAGCCGCTGGGCCAGCATCAGGGAGTCGTCGCCGAGCCACAGCGCGTACTCGGCCACGTCGGGGGAGGCCGGGGTGCCGGACTCGACGGAGACGAACTCCGCCGACAGGGTCACCGTGCTGAGCTCGACGTGGCCGTGGGCATGGTCGTCGTGCGGATCGCTCACAGGTGCTTCACCCCCTCCGACGCCGTGTAGTAGGTCGCGTGCCGGAAGTTCTTGCCCGCCGCCGACTCGAAGAACGCGTCCTTCGCATCGGGGTCGCTCGCCGTGATCGCGTCCGAGCGCACCACCCAGATGGAGACGCCCTCCCCGCGCCGCGTGTACAGGTCGCGCGCGTTGCGCAGGGCGAGCTCCTCGTCGGGCGCGTGCAGCGAGCCGACGTGCACGTGGCTGAGCCCCCGGGAGGCGCGCACGAACACCTCCCACAGCGGCCAGATCTCGGGCGCGCCGGTCATGCCGCCGCCCCGGCCCGCTCGGCCTGCGCGCGTTCGTGCTGCTTCCGCGCGTAGGCCGCCGCGGCCTCCCGCACCCAGGCCCCCTCCTCGTGCGCCTCGCGACGCCGCTGCAGCCGCTGCGCGTTGCACGGCCCGCGGCCGGCGAGGACCTCGTTGAACTCGGTCCAGTCGATCTCGCCCAGCTCGTAGCGCTGCGCCTCGTCGTCCCAGCGGAGCTCGGGGTCGGGCAGCGTCACGCCGAGCGCCTCCGCCTGCGGCACGAGCATCGCGACGAACCGGCGGCGCAGCTCGTCGTTCGAGAACCGCTTGATCCGCCACGCCATCGACCGCGCCGAGTTGGGGGAGTCGTCGTCCGGCGGCCCGAACATCATCAGCGACGGCCAGTACCAGCGGTCGACCGCCTCCTGCGCCATCCTCCGCTGCTCCTCGGTGCCGCGCATCAGCGTGAGCAGGATCTCGAAACCCTGCCGCTGATGGAACGACTCCTCCTTGCAGATGCGGACCATCGCGCGGCCGTACGGCGCGTACGAGCAGCGGCACAGCGGCACCTGGTTGCAGATCGCGGCGCCGTCGACGAGCCAGCCGATCGCGCCCATGTCGGCCCAGGTCGGCGTCGGGTAGTTGAAGATCGACGAGTACCGCGCCCGCCCCTCGATCAGCTGCTCTGTCATCTCGTCGCGCGTGATCCCCAGCGTCTGCGTCGCCGAGTAGAGGTAGAGCCCGTGGCCGGCCTCGTCCTGCACCTTCGCCATCAGGATGGCCTTGCGCTGGAGGCTCGGAGCGCGCGTGATCCAGTTGGCCTCCGGCTGCATCCCGATGATCTCGGAGTGCGCGTGCTGCGACATCTGCCGGATGAGCGTGCGCCGGTAGTCGTCGGGCATCCAGTCGCGGGGCTCGATGCGTGCGTCGGCCGCGATGAGGGCGTCGAACGCGGCCTGGTCGGCGTCGGCCGTGCCCTGGTCGGCATCGGCCGCGGCGGCGCCCGCGGTGCTGGTGGTCTCCATCGACCCTCCCGGTTCGTCATTACTGACTGATCGTTCGGTAAGTATATCTCCGTCGGGGAGGGCCGTGCCACACTGGACCGATGACCGACACCCTGCGCCGCGGCCGTCCCGGCTACGACCAGCGCGGCATCCTCGAGGTCGCGGTCGCCGCGTTCAACGAGCACGGCTACGACGCCACCTCCATCGGGATGCTCGCGGCGCGGCTCGGGCTGTCGAAGTCGGCGATCTACCACCACGTGGCCTCCAAGGAGGAGCTGCTCGCCCTCGCCCTCGACGAGGCGCTCGACGGGCTGGAGGGGGTGCTGCGCTCGCCGGAGGCCGGCACCGGCACCGCCGCGCACCGGTTGGAGGCGGTGCTCCGCGGAGCGGTGCTCGTCCTCGCCGAGCGGCTGCCCTACGTGACCCTCCTGCTGCGGGTGCGCGGCAACACCGACGTCGAGCGCGCCGCGCTGGAGCGGCGGCGCGCCTTCGACCGGTCCGTCGCGCGCCTGGTGGCCGAGGCGCAGGAGGAGGGTGCGGTGCGGGCCGACGCCGAGGCGGCGGTCGTCGCGCGCCTCCTGTTCGGCATGATCAACTCGCTCACCGAGTGGTACGCGCCGACCGGCCCCACCACGCCCGAGCACCTCGCCGACACGATCGTCGCGCTCGCCCTCTCCCGCTAGCCCTCGCCCGCTCCTCCACCTCCGTCTCCACCTCCGCCGAGGGGCGTCGTTGTGTCGTAATTCGGCGCGAATTCCGACACAATGACGCCCCTCGATGGCTGTGCAGCTCGGTGCGCGCTACTTCGCCACGAGCGTCAGCACGTCGTACGACGCCACCAGCTCGTCGCGCTGGTTCAGGATGCGGGCATCCCACCGCACCTCGCCGTAGTCGTCGGTCTCGCGCGGGGTAATCTGCTTGGCCGTCAACGCGACCCGGATGCTGTCGCCCGGCACGACCGGCGTCAGGAACCGCAGGTCCTCCAGCCCGTAGTTCGCCAGCACCGGCCCGGGCGCCGGGTCGACGAACAGCCCCGCCGCCCACGACACGAGCAGGTAGCCGTGGGCCACGCGGCCGGGGAAGAACGGGTTGGCCGCGGCCGCCTCCTCGTCCATATGGGCGTAGAAGGTGTCGCCGGTGAAGGTCGCGAACTCCTCGATGTCGTCGAGCGAGATCGTGCGGGAGACCGTCCGCACCTGGTCGCCGACGCGCAGCTCCGCCAGCGACTTGCGGAAGGGATGCGCACCATCGGCGTTCGCCGCCGCGCCCTCGTGCCACACCCCGGTCACCGCCGTGAGCAGGTCGGGCGTGCCCTGCAGCGCGGTCCGCTGCATGTGGTGCAGCACCGCGCGGATGCCGCCGAGCTCCTCCCCGCCTCCCGCGCGCCCGGGGCCGCCGTGCACGAGGTGCGGCATCGGCGAGCCGTGGCCGGTCGAGGTGCGGGCGTCGTCGCGGTCGAGCAGGAGGATGCGGCCGTTGTACCCGGCCGTCGCCAGCACGAGCTCCCGCGCGAAGGCGGGGTCGTGCGTCGCGACGCTGGTGACGAGCGACCCGCCGCCGAGCGCGACCAGCTCGGCCGCCTCGGCGGGCGTCGCGTAGGGGAGGACGGCGGCCACCGGACCGAACGCCTCCACCGTGTGCGCCGCCTCCACCCGCGGGTCGGCGAAGCGCAGCAGCACCGGGGCGACGAACGCGCCCTCGACCGCGGCACCGCGCGACCCGTCGGCGTGCACGACGGTCGGCTGGTCGAGGCCGCCGAGTGCCAGTTCGCCGCCCGCGGCCACGAGGCGGCCGACCTGCCGCAGCACCTCGGCGCGCTGCTCCCGCGACGCGAGCGGACCCATCGTCACGCCCTCCGCGCGCGGGTCGCCGAGCACGACCCGCTCGGCGATGCGCCGCTCCACGGCCCCGATCACGTCGTTCGCGAGGGCGGCCGGCACGATCGCCCGCCGGATCGCCGTGCACTTCTGGCCCGACTTGGCGGTCAGCTCGGTGACGAGCTGCTTGACGTACGCGTCGAACTCCGGCGTGCCGGTCACGGCGTCCTGGCCGAGGACCGACGCGTTGATGGAGTCCGTCTCGGCCGTGAACCGCACCCCGCCGGTCTGCACGGCCGGGTGCGCGCGCAGCGATTCCGCCGTCGATGCCGACCCCGTGAAGGCCACGAGGTCGCCCAGCCGCAGCTCGTCGAACAGGCCGGGCACCGACCCGCACACCAGCTGCAGCGTGCCGTCGGGCAGGAGGCCCGACTCCACCAGGATCCGCACCGCCGCCTCCGCGACGTACGCGGTCGGCGTCGCCGGCTTCACGAGGGTCGGCATCCCGGCGAGGAACGAGGGCGCCAGCTTCTCGAGCATCCCCCAGACCGGGAAGTTGAACGCGTTGATCTGCACCGCGACCCCGGGCAGCCGCGTGTAGATGTGGCGGCCGAGGAAGCTGCCGTCCTTCGACAGGTTCTCGGCGGGCCCGTCGAGCACGACCTGGGCGTTGGGCAGCTCGCGGCGGCCCTTCGATCCGTAGGTGAACAGCGCGCCGATGCCGCCGTCCACGTCGATCCAGGCGTCGGCCCTCGTCGCCCCCGATGCCGCCGAGAGCTCGTAGAGCTCCTGCTTGCGGGCGGTCAGCTCCTGCGCCATGCGCTTGAGCAGCAGCGCGCGCTGGTGGAACGTCAGCTCGCCGAGCGAGGCCTGCCCGACCGTGCGCGCGTACTCCAGCGCTCCGGCGAGGTCGGCGCCCTGGGCGCTCACCCGGGTGATCGGCTCGCCGGTGGAGGCGTCGCGCACCTCGCTCCCGCCGGCCGCCTCCTCGGCGGCGAGGCCGGGCATGCCGCCCCCTGGCGTCCACCACTCTCCCCGCAGGTAGCTGGGCAGGATCGTCGTCATCGGTCTCCTCCTTCGTCGGGCCACGGGTAGAACCCGCGTCCGGTCTTGCGCCCGAGCCGGCCGTCGGCGACCATCCGCCGCAGCAGCCCGGGAGGCTCGAAGCGCGGCCCGAGCTCGCGGAAGAGGTGCTCCGCGATGTCGAGCCGCACGTCTAGGCCCACGATGTCGGTCAGCCGCAGCGGGCCGACCGGATGCCGGTAGCCGAGCACCATCGCCCGGTCGATGTCCTCGGGGGCGGCGACGCCCTCCTCCACCATCCGGATCGCCTCCAGCCCGAGCAGCACGCCCAGGCGCGAGGAGGCGAAGCCGGGGGAGTCGCGCACGATCACGGCGGTCTTGCCCAGCGCCTCCACCCATCCGGTCGCGTCCGAGACGGCGGTGGGGGCCGTGGCCGAACCGACCACCACCTCGACGAGCGCGGACGCGGGGACCGGGTTGAAGAAGTGCAGGCCGAGGAACGCGCCCGGCCGCTCCAGCCCCGCGGCCAGCGCGTCGATCGAGAGCGAGGAGGTGTTGGTCGCGAGCACGCCGGACGGGTCGAGGAGCCCCTCGGCGCGGCCCAGCGCCTCCGCCTTCATCGCCGCGACCTCCGGCACCGCCTCGACCGCGAGCCCGGCGCCGCCGAGCGCGTCCCAGTCGAGCGTCACGGTGAGACGATCGGCGTCGGGAGGCTGGGCGCCGCGCTCGACGCTCGCCGCCGCCGCCGCGATCACCCGGTCGCGCGCCGCCGCGGCCGCCTCCCGGTCGCGCTCGATCACGACGACCGCCGCACCGGCCATGAGGAAGGCGTGCGCGATCCCCGCGCCCATCCGCCCGCCGCCGATGACGCCGACATGCGCGGGGACGCCGCGCACGGGGACACCGCCCGGCCGCGCCGTGTCGCTCATCGCCGCCTCCGCTCGAGGAACGCGGTCATCCGCCGCCGCTTCTCCGGCGATTCGAACAGCTGCGCCTGCGCCTCCCGCTCGGCGTAGGACGCGTCCTCCGGCGCCGTGTGCAGGACCGCCTTGGTCAGCCGCGTCGCGAGCGGGTCGTTCGCCGCGATCCGGTCGGCGAGGGCGTGCGCGCCGCCGAGCAGCTCCTCCGGCTCGAACAGCGCGGTCACCAGGTGCACGGCCAGCGCCTCCTCCCCGCTGAGGATGCGGCCGGCCAGCACGACCTCCTTGGCCAGCGGCTCGCCGATCAGCCGGGGGAGGCGCGAGAGCGCGCCCGCGGCCGCGATGATCCCGAGGCTCGTCTCCGGGTTGCCGATACGCAGCCGCGGGGTGCCGATGCGGAAGTCCGCGGCGTAGGCGAGCTCAGCGCCTCCGCCGAGCGCCGGTCCGTCCATCGCGGCGATGACCGGCATCGGCAGCGCGGCGATGCGGGCGAAGACGGTCGCGTTGATCGCGCGGCGGGCGTCGGAGGCGGTCCGCTCGCGCAGCTCGGCGATGTCGGCGCCCGAGGCGAACACACCCCCGGCGCCGGTGAGGATGAGGAGGCGCGGCTCCCGCTCCAGGGCGGCGCAGACCTCGTGCAGCTCGTCCACCATCCGCTGGTCGATGGCGTTGCGGCGCTCGGGGCGGTCGAGCGTCACGACGACCCGGTCCGATGCCTCCTCGATGCGGAGGGTGGAGGTCGCCATCACACCGCCTCCACGATGAGGGCCGTGCCCTGGCCGACGCCGACGCACATCGTCGCGAGTCCGTACTGGGAGCCTTCGCGCTCCATGCGGCCGAGCAGGGTGACGACGATCCGCGCGCCGCTGGAACCGAGCGCGTGGCCGAGCGCGATGGCGCCGCCGTCCGCGTTCACCCGGCGCTCGTCCAGCCCGAGCCGGCTGACGCAGGCGAGTGCCTGGCTCGCGAACGCCTCGTTCAGCTCGACGCTGCCGATGTCGCCGACCTCCAGGCCCGCGCGCTGCAGCACCCGGTGGGTGGCGGGGACCGGTCCGAGCCCCATCACCTCGGGGGCGACACCCGCGCTCCCGCCGGCGACGATGCGGGCGCGCGGGCGGAGGCCGTGGCGGCGGACCGCGTCGGCGCTCGCGACCACGACGGCCGAGGCGCCGTCGTTGAGCGGGGAGGCGTTGCCGGCGGTGACCACGCGGCCGCCGGCGACGACGGGCGTGAGCGCGGCCAGCGCCTCCATCCCGGTGTCGCGCCGGATGCCCTCGTCGGCGGTGACCGTGCCGCCGCGCGTCTCGACGGGGACGAGCTCGTCGGCGAACCGTCCGGCGTCCGCCGCCGCGGCCGCCCGCCGGTGGCTCTCCAGTGCGAAGGCGTCGGCGTCCTCGCGGCTGATCCCGTCGAGCCTGGCGACCTCCTCCGCCGTCTCGGGCATCGTGTACGTGGCCTTGTCGCGGGCGAGGAGGCGCGGGTTGGCGAACCGCCAGCCGATCGACGTGTCGAACTGCGGCCCCGGCTTCGCCCACGGCCGCTCCGGCTTGGCCTGCACCCAGGGCGCCCTGGTCATCGACTCGGCGCCGCCCGCGACCACGATGTCGGCGTCGCCGGCCCGCACCGCCTGGGCGGCGAGCGTGATCGCGGTCAGCCCGGAGGCGCAGAGCCGGTTGACCGTGAAGGCGGGCACCTCGTCGGGCAGCCCGGCCAGCAGCACGGCCATCCTGGCGACGTTGCGGTTGTCCTCGCCGGCCTGGTTCGCCGCGCCGAGCACGACCTCGTCGACGGCGTGGCCGGGGACGCCCGCGCGCGAGACGGCCTCCGCCACCACGAGCGCCGCGAGGTCGTCGGGGCGCACGCCCGCGAGCGCGCCGCCGTACCGGCCGACCGGCGTGCGCACGCCGCCCACCAGGTAGGCCTCCGGCATCCCGTGTCTCCCCTCGATCACCGCTGATCGACTGAATTACCGAACGATCGTTCAGTGCTCCCCGATCATCGCATCCCGCCTGCCCCCACACAACCGCCACACCCGCCGAGGGGCGTCGTCATGCCGCAATACGCGCCGGATTCCGACAGGACGACGCCCCTCGGCGCCGGGCGGAGGAGGCCGCGGGCGGGTGCGTCAGCGGGCGTCGTGGTCCTCGAAGACGAGGGAGGTCTTCGTGTCGCGCACGCTCGGGATCGCGGTCAGCTCCTCCAGCACCACCCGGCGCAGGTCCTCGTTGTCGCGCGCCCGCACGAGCAGGATCACGTCGAAGTCGCCGCCCACCAGCGCGAAGTGCTCGACCTCCGGGATGGCGCGCAGCCGGTCGCGCAGGTCGTGCCAGGCCGCCTGCTCCACGCGCATGGTCACGTACGCGGACGACGCCCGGCCCGAGAGCCGCGGGTCGACCTTCGCCGTGAAGCCGGTGATCACGCCCTCGGCCACCAGCCGCGAGACCCGCGCGTAGGCGTTGGCGCGCGAGACGTGCGCCTGCTCGGCCACCGCCGTGATGGAGGCGCGGCCGTCGGCGCGCAGGGCGTCGAGGATGCGGGCGTCGATGTCGTCCATGACGCCAGACAGTCTGACATGCGATCGGCCGCAGCGCATCCATTCGTCTCGAAAGCCTCGGACCCGTGGCGATCGCGGTCCAGCGAAGTCATCCTGATGATCAGCGACGTCTTTCGAAGGAGAACAGATGCACGCCGACGATCTGCTGCCGGGCGACACCCCGCTCCGGCTCATCGACGAACAGGGCGCAGGCCACCCGCACGCGCGCCTGGCGTTCCCGTCCCTCCCGGTGCTGGTCGACGGCTATCGCCGGCTCGTGCTGGGCCGCCGGCTCAACGAGCAGGCCGACGCGCTGGTGCGGCAGGGGAGGCTCGCCGTCTATCCGTCCTCGCACGGCCAGGAGGCCGCCGAGGTCGCCGCCGCGATGGTGCTCGGCGACGAGGACTGGCTCTTCCCGACCTACCGCGACAGCGTTGCGGTCATCGCGCGCGGCGTGGACCCGTTCGAGGCGTTCCTCCTGCTGCGCGGCGACTGGCATTCCGGCTACGACCCGAAGGAGCACCGCGTCGCCCCGCAGGCGACCCCGCTCGCGACCCAGCTGCTGCACGCCGTCGGGGTCGCCCACGCCGCCCGGCTGCGCGGCGAGGACACGGTGGTGCTCGCCATGTGCGGCGACGGCGCCACCAGCGAGGGCGACTTCCACGAGGCGCTCAACTTCGCGGCGGTCTTCCACCTCCCGGTCGTCTTCCTCGTGCAGAACAACGGGTATGCGATCTCGGTGCCGCTCAGCCGGCAGACCGCGGCGCCGAGCCTGGCGCACAAGGGCATCGGCTACGGGATGCGCGGCCGCCTGGTCGACGGCAACGACCTCGCCGCCCTGCTCGCCCTGCTGGGCGAGGCGGTGCAGGAGGCGCGCGAGGGCGGCGGCCCGACCCTGGTCGAAGCCGTGACCTACCGGGTGAAGGCGCACACCAACGCGGACGACGCCACGCGCTACCGCAGCCAGGAGGAGGTGGAGCCGTGGCTTGCCCGCGACCCGCTGCTGCGGCTGCGCACCTGGCTCGCCGCCCAGGGCGCACTGAGCGACGGCGACGACGCCGAAGCGCACGCGCACGCCGAGAGCGTCGCCGCCCGGGTCCGCGCCCAGCTGACCGCCGAGGCGCAGCCGCATCCCGACGACCTGTTCGCGCACGTCTTCGCCACGCCGACGCCGCAGCTGCGCGAGCAGTCCCGGATGCTGGCGGCCGAGCTCGAGGCCGAGGAGGCGGCGCGATGACCCTGACGACCGATCCGGAACCCCGCGGCGGCGCGGCCGACGCGGCATCCGAG